>JAQBOS010000057.1 GCA_028287925.1 Mucilaginibacter sp.
AAAATTTTATCAGCATTAGTAGACCCTTTATTTATATCTGAATAAAACTCGTCAGCCTCCTGTTTCCTCGCATCAAATAGCTTGTCGAAATCTTCAAATCCGTTACTTGCGTTCTGCGATAATCTTAAACGTACTGTAACGCTTTGTTTTGCAGGTACATTTATGTCAAAATTTACTGCAGCTTTTGTACCTGTTTTTTTGGAGTTGATGGTATCGGCGCCATGTATAATATGATCGTTTATGCCATCTTTATAAAACTGTTTGCCATCATCGGTATTGTATAGGCGCCTGGTATTTGTTTCATTATCACAAAACATTAACTCTGGCGATCCTTCGGCATTTAGCCACATCTGCCCTAATTTTTCATGATATACCTCTATTACACCGTGAGAATCAGCTGTTAGTTCAGGCACATAATCATCATATCCCCATGCCCAGGTATTCCGGAACCATATAGTTGGCAGCACATTTAAGGCGGCATCAAGGCTCCCCCTGTTATTAACAGTGATCTTTATTAACAGGCCCTGCTGCTCGTTTTTAGCATACTCAATAAATACATCAAAGTAGGCGTCCTGGTCAAATGTGCCGGTATCAATTAATTCAAATTCAGGATCATTTCGGCTTCTTCGTTTATTTTCATCCAAAAGCCAGGCATACGGATATTCCTGCTGCGGGTATTTATACAGCATTTTCTGGTACGAATGCGTAGGTGTATTATCAAGGTAATAGTATAATTCTTTTACATCCTCCCCATGATTACCTTCGGGATTGCTAAGTCCAAAATAACGTTCCTTTATAATGGGATCTTTTTTATTCCAAAGCCCAACGGCAAAACAAAGTAATTGCTCATTGTCACAAATCCCCCCGATCCCTTCCTCACCCCACCGGTAGCTTTTACTGCGGGCCATATCATGCGTAATATAGTTCCAGGCATCACCATTTGCACTATAATCTTCCCGCACTGTTCCCCATTGACGATCGCTAACATACGGTCCCCATTTCTTCCAGGATGGATCTTTTAGCCTTATTTGTTCTGCATTCATATTATTTGACGTGATTACACTGATTATTAAGGAGATTTCACAGATTTTTAGAATGATTGCACCGATTACCAGCGTAATCTAAACATAATAGTATTATCTAACCGCTATAAGCGCAAGTATCTTCGTATTATTGCAATCCTATTAAAATCAATACAGCAAATTACCTGATGCAATCTTCAAACAATCGGTGAAATAATCCTAAATAATCAATGAAATCCTCATAAAACAATCGGTGAAATCACTTCTCATAATCGGTGTAATCAAAGTCCCCCCTACTTCCAGGCGTTCCTCAAAAATCTTAGCCAGTTTCCATGCATCATGTTTTCTATATCGGTTTCGCTATAGCCTCGTTTTTTTAACAAGGCGGGAATTTTTTGAAGGTCGGAAATGGTTTCCACGTCATAAGGACACTGCTCGCGGCCAAACGCACCATCAAGGTCAGACCCTATCCCAACGTGCATCGAGTTACCCGCAATCTGGCAGATGTGATCCACGTGATCTATCATCACTTCCAAACTGCAGTCCATTTCTACAGGGTCCGACTGACCCCGTACCCAACCCGGCACCATCATCCATGCATCCAATGCTGCCCCAATTACAGCCCCGCGTCTTACCAGCTCTTTTATCTGCTCATCACTATACTGGCGGTTATGATTCACCAATGCCCTGCAGTTGTTGTGACTTGCCCAAACATGCCCGTTAAAATTATCCAATGCTTCCCAAAAGCTATCGTCACATAAATGGGTAGCATCTAAAATAATATTAAGCCGCTCCATTTCTTTCAATAGCTCATGGCCGGCCCGCCCCATAAAGCCGGTAGCATCCGTTCCCTGCGCATAGCGCCCCGGACCGTAATGCGCCGGACCAACAGCCCTAAGCCCATAGTTATAAGCCCGCTCTAAATGTTTTATGGTTACTATAGAATCAGCACCCTCCAGGCTTAAAATATACCCTACAGGTTTAGCCTCATTCCGTTTTCCATCGCCCCAAAGGCCAATATGCTTTTCAAGGCTTTCAAAGTCATTTACCTGTACCATTTCACCGGCATCTTCCATTGCCTTATACCAGGCTACCTGGCCCTGTGTTTGTGCCCACGCCTGTTCAGGTGAATGCCATCCCGGCAGCGGATTACCCGGTGCAACATAGCGCGCTATCTGGGTGCCTACAACCAGTCCGATATTGCCTTTCCGCAATTCGGGTAAGGAAACTACTCCTTTTGCACGATCGGGTTTATCCGTCATGCCTGCTTCGCGTTCATTTATTTCTGCAACGGGTCTCCGTAAATCGCGGTTCCATTCCAGTGCGTTCATACTCAGGTCTAAATGGGCATCGATTGTGAACATGTTTTATTTAATTGTAGAGACACAATACTTTGTGTCTCAGGTACTGATTTTAATTTCCATTAATACAGAGACGCAAAGTATTGCGTCTCTACAAATTATATTGTTATTTTCCTGTCGCGGGCAATGTTTTTCCATTCTCCGCTTGTTTTGTTATTTTCAATGGTAATTGCTCTTTCATAAAGCGCTATTGTGGGGCAAATATGGTATGGCATTCCATAGATCACATCTCCCGGTTTATAATTGTGTCCTTTGCCGGCATCTACAACCAAATGTTCTTCACTTTGACTTACAACTTTTAATTCAGGAACATTTATCAGGTAAACCCGGCTCTTTACATCCCTTTCGGCAGCTATTGATTTATGTCCCAGATCTAAACACAGCTTGGTTTCATCAGGCAGGGATATAACCCGGGTTACAACCAATGCCGCAGGTAAAAATGGCTGTTCCAAAAAACTTGTTTCGTAACCTTTATCCCAATAAACAAAAGTACCGGGGCTGCATTCCACTACACCTCTTTTAGCATGAACAGGAAAAGTTGGTGAGCCTCCGGCCACAATAACAGGTTCGGGAAAGCCCTTATTTTTTATAGCTGATTGAAGTTTAAGCACAGGCTCAAAGCTTTTATTACACTGTTCTGTACGGATATTAAGGTCTGCCTCATGAATATGGCCATCATAAGCATGTAAACCAATTACAGTTATTCCGCTTAAAGCACCACAATCAATATAAAGCTGCAAGGCTTCGTTATCGGGTTTAATACCAGTACGATCCTGTCCTACATTCAGATCTATATAAACAAGGATCTCTATTTTGTTCTGTAATGCTGCTTCAGATATTTCAGTTGCAGCCTTTATGTTATCAACCAGGCAGGAGAATTTAGTGCCGGGATAAGATAACGCCAGTTCAACAAACCGCTTTAATTTGGGTCCGATGGGTTGATAGGCCAGTAAGACATCAGGAGCGTTACACATAGCCAGCATTTCAGCCTCGGCAATAGTGGCGCATTTAAATTTGGTGATGCCGGCATTAAGCATCAGCAAAGTAACATCCTTGCTTTTATGAGTTTTAACATGCGGCCTTAAGCGGGCAACATTATCAATCATACTGATAAGCAGATCAATATTTTGTTTTACCCTGGCGGGAAAAACTACCAAAGCAGGTGTATCTAATGTGTCAATATCATTTATAATGTACCAATCCTGTTCTTTCATTGGTTAGTAGTTATTCTTTAATCTTAATCTTCCGGACTTTACTGACTTTCCCGACTTTCGGACTTACTCAAAACAACTCAAACAATGCTTCTATTTCCACCGGGATATTATCAGGTAATGATCCCATCCCAACCGCACTCCTAACGCCTACCCCGTTATCATCGCCCCAAACTTTAGCAAATAATTCGCTGCAGCCATTAATAATAAATGGATGCTTTTCAAAGTCGGGTTTACAATTAACCATCCCCAGTACTTTTATAACTCTTTTTACTTTGTTTAAGCTTCCAATATTGGCAGTTATGGTGGCCAATATAGCTAAACCAACCTGTCTTGCAGCCAGTTTGCCTTCTTCCGGAGTAAGCGCCTCTCCTATTCGCCCGATAATCAGGCTCCCGTCATCCTGAACCGTGCCATGGCCTGATACGTATAAATATTTCCCATCAATTAAACAGGGCTTATAAACCCCAAGCGGTTTTGGCGCCGGCGGAAGGTTAAGACCCAGTGCGGCAAAATTTTGATCGGCTGTATTCATTTTTCTAAAAGGTAATATTAAAAACAAACATAAAAATAAAAAGCCGGGTATCTCACGCCCGGCTTTGATAAATCAAATATAATCAACTACTCTTAAAATTTAACTGTTACCCCCACGTTTACAACGTAATCTGCAAAGGCTGCATCACCATGTGTATATTTACCTGTTAACTGGGTTGTTCTTATATCAGGTACGCTTTGCGTACGATCGCGGATTATTGCAATTGGCGCATAACCATATAACGAAACGCTTTTTCCTATCCTGTAGGTTATACCCGGCTCAGCAGCTATAATATAACCCGGCCTTCTGAATCCGTCATTACCGCCAACCAAATCTTTAACAGGCAAGCAATCATCACGAACACCTAAAGAAAAATCAAATTTGTTGACTGCTAAAGTGGCCCCAAACCTGATCAGGAACTGATCCGGTACGCTCAATACATCGCCTGTTGTAGCTACAGTAGTAGCGCTTGCCGGGTTTGTTGATCTTAAAACACCATTTACATCTTTAGGGCTAACCAGGTAATAAAAATTGCCATAAAGACCAAAACGATGTGTAAAGTTGTAATAAGCATTAATTTCGGCAGTAACACCTGTACCGCCATCACCTAATTGTATTGATTGATCAACAGCGCCCAGGGTTCTTACACCTGTAGCTGCATTTAAAAAATAATCCTGGTAATTATAGGTGCCGGTAGCGAATTTTATACCAAGCCCCGCCTGGATATTACCTTTATGAGCAGTTTTTGGATCCAATAACCAATAATAACCGGCAAAATGTATATCACCGATTCAAAATGAGTGGGTGCTAAAACGGCTTCCGGAACTAACTTGCGAGCGGCTGTTATCTGCTACAGGTAATACCAATGAGAGCGACCAACGATTATTTAATACGCGGGTGAGTGTAAGGTCCTGCGTGTAAACTTTATTTATCACGTTGTTATGCAGGGTAGTACGCTGAAATTGTTCCTGTTTGCCAACAAAGTGCCTGAACGATTTATAATAGCGGCTGTTGCTGTTAAACAGCCAGTATCCGCTTGAGCTGGTACTGTCCGGATGCTCATCCATTGTAGCAATGCCACCGGTGCTCCTGATAGCTACGCAGCCCTGCGCAAAAGAATTTGATTTTGTAAATAGTAGAAATAAGCAAATTATTAAAATTGATTTAATTGTAATTCTCATGATTTTTTTCTGGTTGTTGATTGGTTGAGTAATTTATTTTGATAATTTAATTGGTTACATGTTTAATTTCCTGCTCCGTCGGCTTTACCTCTTTGTACAGCATACTGGCCAACTTTGATTCCTGTAGCCATACCAACTTCAATATCTGAGCGGTAATGGATAGCGCCATATAACCGCGACAATGATGCCTGGTTAGCCAGGTCATTAAATTTGCTACCCCTATCAGGCAGTAAATAGGTTAATACTGTAGCGGCGGCACCACTAAAGTTGGAGTGCCCTGATGTATAGGCCGGAAAATTAGGAATGCCCGTTAATGTTTTAATTTTAGGATTTGCCTGGGTTGGGCGTTGATTAAAGTAAAAATATTTAGTGTCCCAGCATACAATTGCGGCATCCATTTCGGCCATATTCAACAAGGCAAAATTGCGGGCCCAGCGCACTTCGCTGTAATTTTGCTTTACAAACTCGTCTGCAGCAATGGCGTTCCAGTGTCCGGGTGGTGTATAAGTACCAACACCATCGGCCCAAAACTCCACTGTGGCCTGGTGTTCACGGGTTGGATTTTCGCTGTAGGTAAGCACTTCGGCAACTTCTTTCTTAAATGCATCTGACTTTGTCGGATTTGGAGCGGCTGGCCTTAAAGCTACAACAGTAAGCGTATCAAACAAAAAAGGAATTACTTTACCAAACAGAGGCAGCATTGGCGGCCTTAAAGGCGATTCCTGGCTGATCCAGTATTGTTCGCCCTTAGCCTTTGTTTGCGTTTGTAGCTGTGTCCACAGTGCAGGTGTACCAATAGCTTTACCAGCCCTGTCAGCACGGGCGCGGGCTGCAAAAACATCGGCCACTTGTGTTCCTAATAATTCACCGGCATTTAACTCGCCCCTAACATTGGCGCCTGCCATTATGCGGTACTGTTTTTCATCAGCCGCTTTTTGTTCTATATAATCAATATCAGCAGGGAAAAGCAACTTCATGATCTCAACAGTTGCTCCTGAAACCACCGCATCTTCACTTGGGTACGATGGCAATGCTGATTTGGGTATAAGCGGCTTTATTGTTGCATCAAAAGTATAGGGCGCTGCACGGTTATAGATCTTTTTGAAATGATAAGCTGCTATCAATGCATCATATTGTGCCGCACTTACATAAGCATAAGCCCGTGCCGCATATGGCGGGTTTGAAAACGGAAATTGCGGATAAGCAAATGGATTAGCCGAGTTTGGCGCCGGATAAGTACCATCCACGTTTTGATAGGGTGGCAGGTTGTGCTTTGCTACCAGGTCGCGTAAAATTTCATTCCATCTTAATACGGCGCCAGCGCTCCAGTAAGTAACAGTAGCTTTTTGAGCATCGGTTAATTTGCCCTGGTACGCTTTAATTTCGTTTAAGTCCGCAACATAAGCAGGTGAAGCGGTACCATCAGGTGCTGCTACATTAAATACGCTGGGGTCTGCAATTAATACCGGTTTCCAGGTATCGGCATTCAGATCAATATTTGCAGGGGCAAGTGCAGGATACAGTGTAGTACGATCAATCACTCCTTTTTTACACGACCCTAAAAAAACGGATGCTGTTAAAACTAATAGCAGCATTACATATAGTATTTGTCTTTTCATGGTTTATTTATTTAGTTTTTTTTGAAAAATCAAGGATATAATATACAGCGGCAAATAAATTGGTGCTTTGACCAACATTTCTGCCACTCACCACATAATTACCGCCAACGGTAAGCTCAAGGCCGGTTACATTTTCAAAGCTGTATTTTGCAAGGCCGCCAACCGTTGTCATATTCATCCTGTTACTGGGGAAAGGCATATCATTTTTGCGGATATCAAAACCGCCCTGCGTGGTGGTATTTGAAACAATACCCTCAATATTTAATTTAAGACTGCGGTAACCGGCGCTGAACAACAGGTTTGATACATTGGGCATATCTACCTGGTTACTGTATATTAAATGATCGGTATAGTAAGAGTTTCGGTCAATGGTTATATCGCTGCGTAAAACGTACTGACCTGCGCCTGCAACAAAAAATCTGCCTGTTTGGTAATTTAAAAGCCCGCGCAGCGATACCGACTTACTGTGTAAACCAATAGATACCGGTAAAAAATCGGGTTCATAATTGGTTAGCGGAATTGATCCTTCCGCAATAGCATGAATGCTGAAAAGACCTTTTCCAATTTCACTGGTAAAGGCGAGGTATTTTAAAGCTACCGTTAAGTCCTGAACACCGCTTTGGCCCTTAAGCGTTCCCTGCGATGCATTTGTTTTAACATAGGGCGCCATTGCTATAACATCAAGCTTATTGGTTAGCCCGTAGTTGCCCACAACCATAAATGAATTGGTTGACAGCGTGCCAATATTGGCATTATTGCGTTTAAAAGTTCCTTCCCAATAGTTTTTCCAGTCGCTGTGGGTGTAAACAACGCCTGTGCAGAGGTAATTCTTGGGGATCATTAATGCGTCGGCATCAGTTTGTGCACTTGCCGTTTTTGAGAGAAAGAATAAACAGCATGCAACAAAACAATACCTGTAAAAATACAAGGGTAAAGATCTAATCATGATTTTTAGTTAAGTGGATAAAAGGTTAAAATGTAAGTGCTTAATTAGGTTAAAACCTCAAACAGGAAGCATCAGCATTAAGAGGAACTGCTATAAGCTTTAATTCAAAAGCAATAGTTAAATGTGCAATACGCAAAAGCATAATGCAGCATTTTTCTGGCTATAAACAAGTTGAATTTACAGCCCCAATAAATAAGGCTGTGTAAAGTGTGTAATAAAGCAGTTTTAGCTGATAGAATTGGGTGGTTTACCCGGAGAGTCGATAAAAGGACTGTTTAGTTTAAAAGATACAGAATTGTCATTAGGTTTAAGCTGCGTTTCAAATTCCTGGTAATGGTATTTAAACGCCTGTAAATTATAGTCACTAAGCGTGTTCACTTTTTTGAAGGATGCATCATGCCCTTTTTTAGTTAGCGGCACATCATTTATCTGGTTGGCTGTGATAATGTTTGCTTTTACAAGATGCGTTTTAACCGTATTGGGGATACAAACAAAATACATGGTATCGTGGGTCATTTTAAGCCGCACGTAGTTATAATATGCATCCTTTAGCTGGATCTGACCCTGGATCACCTCGTATTCGGTCCAGTCCTGCACGGTGGGCATATTTACCGGAATTTTGATTTCAATAAGCTTTGCGTTGTCTATCTTATTATCAAAGATCTCCTTAACCATCTGCACATCTGATTTATGGATGTAATATTGAAACAGCAAAGTATATCCGCCTATAGTAAACAGGTGAACACACAACATTACAATGGCAAATAACCGTTTCAATTAATCAGGTATAATTATGGCTTACTTCTAGGTAGTAAATGTATATAATATTTAGTTTAACATTGCAATATTTTTTTGAAATATTATTAAATCGGGTTAATATTTAGAAATATTCTATTTAACAATCATTTTTGCGCCTGCTATTAGTTCGTTTTTGTTATGGGTATATTTGTACGGTACCCTATTAATAATAGTAAATGGACTTTTTAAAACAACCCTGGCCCTGGTATATTTCCGGTCCGCTCATAGGCCTGATTGTCCCTGTCCTGCTATTTGCAGGGAATAAAGCATTTGGTATATCTTCTTCACTCCGGCATATTTGTGCCATTTGTATCCCGGCCAATATTTCATTTTTTAAATATGATTGGAAGAAAGAGGCCTGGAATCTTTTTTTTGTTGCCGGTATTATTATAGGAGGATTTATAGCTGTACAATTTTTAAACGGACAACACCAGGTTAAAATTAACCCCGCCACTGAAACACTATTAAAACAGCAAGGGGTAAATGATTTCACCGGCCTGTTACCGAAGGATATTTTTAGCTTTCAGCAACTATTAACTTTAAGGGGATTTGTTTTTATAATTATCGGTGGCTTCCTGGTTGGTTTTGGAACACGTTATGCAGGAGGGTGTACCTCAGGTCATGCTATAATGGGGATCTCAACACTGCAATGGCCATCTTTAATAGCTACCTGTTGCTTTATGACAGGCGGTTTAGTTATGACCTGGTTTATTTTACCCTATCTGATCCGTCTATAATGAGAAATGTTAAATATTTAATCGCCGGGGTGCTATTCGGTATTGTACTGGTAAAATCCGAGGTTATATCGTGGTTCCGCATCCAGGAAATGTTCAGGCTGCAGGCATTTCATATGTATGGCATTATAGGCAGCGCCATTGTTGTGGGGATAATCTCTGTTTTAATTATCAGGAGGTTTCAGCTTAAAACAATCGGTGGTGAAGATATTACCATCCCAACAAAAAAATTTCATTGGGGAAATGTTTATGGCGGATTGATATTTGGTTTGGGGTGGGCCATTACCGGCGCGTGCCCCGGGCCGTTATTTGCACAAATTGGCAGTGGTTTTTTAGTAACCATAATTACCTTATTAAGTGCCATTGCTGGCACCTGGGTTTACGGTTTGCTTCGCGAAAAGCTGCCTCATTAATAAATTAAATTACGATGGACGATTTTATTGCTGCACGGTCGCAAATGGCCATATCATTAGGCTTTCACATCATATACTCCTGTATCGGTATGGTGATGCCGGTCTTTATGGCCATATCACATTACAAATGGATAAAGACCGGCGAACCTGTTTATAAGAATATAACGCAGGCCTGGAGCAAGGGCGTTGCCATATTTTTTGCCACCGGTGCTGTATCAGGTACCATTTTATCGTTTGAGCTGGGTTTACTATGGCCTAAGTTTATGGAACATGCCGGGCCAATATTCGGAATGCCCTTTTCATTGGAAGGTGTGGCATTTTTTATTGAAGCTATCGCATTGGGCTTTTTCCTGTATGGGTGGACCCGGTTTAACAAATGGTTCCATTGGTGCACCGGTGTAATGGTTGGCGTTAGCGGGATTGCATCAGGCATTTTGGTGGTTTCGGCAAATTCATGGATGAACAATCCTTCCGGGTTTGATTATGTTAATGGCCAGTACCTCAATATCGACCCGATAAAAGCAATGTTTAACGGCTCCTGGTTTTCAGAAGCCCTGCACATGACTATTGCGGCATTTTCGGCAACCGGCTTTGCTGTGGCGGGCATCCATGCTTTAATGATAGCCAAAAAGCAAAACGTTCAGTTTCATACCAAAGCTTTTAAGATAGCCATAGTTTTTGGGGCTATTGCGGCCATATTACAACCCTTTAGCGGTGATATATCTGCAAAAAATGCCGCAGCAAAACAACCCGCCAAGCTGGCTGCAATGGAGGCTTATTTTCATACCCAGCCTTATTCGCCGTTAACCATTGGCGGCATCCCTGATACTGCAAACAAAAAAGTAAATTATGGCATTGAAATTCCCGGGCTGTTAAGTTTTTTAGTGTATGATAATTTTAAACAGCCGGTTAAAGCGCTGGATACCATCCCCAAAGAAAATCAGCCGCCAATTACGGTTACCCATATAGCCTTTGAAATAATGATAGCTATTGGCTCAACAATGATGCTTATTGGCATCTTATATTTTGTGGCGATCTGGAAAAAACGAAGCTGGCTTTCAAAAAGATGGTTCCTTAACCTGTTTATCCTCTCAACACCGTTTGGTTTTATAGCTGTTGAGGCTGGTTGGACAGTTACCGAAGTTGGCCGCCAACCCTGGATAATACAAGGCGTGATGCGCACCAGTGAAGCTGTTACACAAATGCCCGGCATAAATTATTCGTTTTACCTGTTTACTGCTGTTTATCTTATATTAAGCGTAGCGGTAATATTTTTATTAAAACGCCAGATAAAAATGGTCCCTGAACTTTACGACCGCAAATTTTAAAGCCTATGTTGTATGTAGTTATTTCGTTCCTGTTTTTGGCCATTGTTTTATATTTCCTGCTTGGCGGTGCCGATTTTGGCGCGGGAATCATCGAGCTTTTTACTTCCGAAAAAAACAAATCGCGCACCCGGAAAACCAGCTACCAGGCTATTGGCCCCATTTGGGAAGCAAACCACATGTGGCTGATAATTGCAGTGGTGATAATGTTTGTTGCCTTCCCAACCATTTACAGCACCATGTGCACTTACCTGCATATTCCACTGCTAATTATGCTCTTGGGCATCACCGCGCGGGGCACTGCATTTGCATTTAGAAACTATGACGCTATAAAAGGTGAAAACACGCAAAGAATTTATAACAAGGTATTTGTTTACTCCAGCTTTATAACGCCTTTGTTTTTGGGGATAATAGCAGGCAGCGCCGTTTCCGGCCGGATCGATATAAATGCCGATACTTTTTTGTCTGCTTATATATTCAGTTGGCTCAACTGGTTCTCGGTAGCTATA
>JAQBOS010000006.1 GCA_028287925.1 Mucilaginibacter sp.
TTTTTAGGGAACTATTACCTTAAATATTTAGCCAGTCAGAAACTTACACTTACGCTGAATGTTAAAAATTATGAGAACCGGAATAACGGGCCATTTCAGTTAGTGGGCAGTCCGGCTGAGGCATTAAGCAATCCGTTTAAGGTTAACCAGAATGCCACTACAAAAATGATCGATAACATTTTTAACGCTTCATTATCTGCAAATTATGCAGGCAGCAACTTCAATTTTACCTCGGTTAGCTCATACCAGGAAAACTACAGGTATTATATCGACCCTATCGACGGCGACTTCTCTCCTATTGATGCAGTGTCACTGATCAATAATTACGGTGGAAGCTGGAACAAAGTAAAAGTTGGCACACAAGAATTCAGATTCAGCTCACCTGCATCATCATTATCACCTTTGAAATGGACTGCAGGACTTTATGGATTTTACCGTTACAGCCCAACAAAAACGGGCACCCATTTTGGCGCTGACGCGGCGGCCGTAGGATCGCCAATAAGTAATTTCACCAGCATCAATACAAATATCGAACGCAATTATGGCGCAGCGGCATTCGGGCAGGTGGTTTATACGATTAACCCGAAATGGGATCTCACAGCAGGTTTACGCTATGATATAGAGCACAAAAAAGAAGAAGTTAAGGGCGAATTTCAGCCCGATGGCGGAGATGCGATGGTAACCCGGGCAGATACTTCATCAAAAGCAAATTTTAGGGCATTTACGCCAAAACTTACAGTGGCTTATCATCTGACTGATAATAATAACCTGTTTGCTACTTATAGCCGGGGTTTCCGCGCAGGCGGCATCAGTCAGTTAGGTTCTGACCCTTCACAGCCGCCGCTTTATGCTTACAAGCCGGAATATAGTGACAACTACGAGATCGGCTCAAAAAATTCATTTTTACATAAAAGGCTCCGTTTAAATATTTCGGCATTTTACACATTGGTTAATAATGCGCAAGTGCCAACACTGGTATTACCCGATGCCATTACCATTACCAAAAACGCCGGTAAGCTAAACAGTAAAGGGATTGAGGCCGAACTTGCTGCAACCCTATTAAAGGGATTGGATCTTGATTATAATTTTGGCTATACCCATGCCCGGTACACCGACTTGGTAGTAGCCAGTAATGGTGATGAATTAAACCTAAAAGGCAACCACCAGGTATATACCCCTGAAGTAACTTCTATGCTGGCCCTGCAATATGCTTACGGGCTTGGCGGACCGCAAAATGTTCAATTAATAGCCCGCAGCGAATGGCGTTACCTTGGCAATCAATATTTTGACCTGGCCAACCAGATAGAACAAAAAGCTTACAGCTTATTTAATGCCCGCATTGGTGTAAGCACCAAAAACTTTGATTTGTTTTTATGGGGACGTAACCTGGCCAACAAAAAATATATTGATTACGCTTATGATTTTGGCGCATCGCACCTGGGTAACCCCAAAACTTATGGCGTAAGTTTAGGCGCTAAATTTTAAGCCTTTTACTTTAAGTTCATAGATAGCCTCGCTATAAATGCAGGATTATTTTTTAATAATTTGGCAAGAGTTTCCAACAAAAAAACGCCCCTGGTTTAAGAAAGGGGCGTTTTTGTTTTTTGAGAGTTTTTAATTTTCTATAAAAGTGCACTCTGTTGGATGATCTTCGAACTATTTTATTGAACAATTAAGAAGAATTTCGGAATGGAAAAACATTGATCGTTCTTAGTAATAGGCTGTTATATTAAACTTCGCCAAATAAAGCACCACCAATTTTATTGCTATCATTTTAGTAGTTTTAACATATAAAACCTATTGCGATTGTATGAATGACATTGAAGAAACAGGCGGAGCTAAAATTGGACTAGCTCATGCTACATGGCCATTTGCCAAGTTAACGGTAAATAAAAACGTGCTTCAACTAAATGCTTCTGTTATTGGCAATTTGTATTTCAGGCCGTCCGACATTATATCTATCGAACCTTCATCATTCTTATCGGGTGCAGGTATAAGAATTAATCATCGGGTAGAAAAATACAGTTCAAAAGTTATTTTTTTGACATCAGGCAGTTCTGATTTGATAAGCAGGATTGAATCTACTGGCTTTTTGCACAATACTGATGCGCTTCCCGTAGATGTAGAAGCCGAAATAACAAAGTATCAATTGGGAGGGAGTTTCCCAATTAAGTGGTCGGCTGCTATTGCCTTCATTGTAATATGGAACTTACTGTTTTTAGCCGACCAGCTTGGTTATTTTGGCAAAAAAAGTAATATGCCGCTTGGTAATGGTGCACGATTAGCTATTGCATCTGCCTTTTTATTTGCTTTGGCGCTATTGATATCAGAGCCATTCCGCCAATTAGTCTTAAAAGAGGGGCGAACGACAAAAGATGTTAAACCGTTTTTGCTTTTTTTAATGTTAATAACAGGCATTATGCTTTTGGCACTATCTGCTATCCCAAATTGATATCTACAAAAAAAGCTACCTAAGTAGCTTTTGTGCTCCCGACGAGATTCGAACTCATATCGATGGTACCGGAAACCATAATTCTATCCGTTGAACTACGGGAGCAATATCGGCAAAGATAATTTATTTCTTGATTAATATAAGTTCAAGTTTGCCACATTGAAAATATTTTAACGCGGCATGAAGATTCAGTTTATTGTTTTGACAATTGCGATACCAATAGGAATGGGATGTTCCCGTGCATAATGATGAACAGGTTAACCGGTGCATCAAAGCCTTAACCTGACACTTTAACATCATTTACTTGCATAATCAGCCATTTTATCCTGCTTTGTGGTGTAAAATAGTACGATTAGTTAATGGGAACGTAATTTGTGAGCCTACGTTGAAAGGATTCATATGGATAGCTATTCAGCTACAATTATCGATGCTGTCGAAAAAGTTAAAACGGCAGTAGTTAAAATCGAAATATTCAATAACACCAATAAAAGAGAACAACTGTCAGGTACGGGTTCAGGTTTCCTGTTTTCTTCCGATGGCTATTTATTTACTAACAGTCATGTAGTTCACAATTCTACAAACATCAAAGTTAAATTACATGACGGCACTTCAAGGCAGGCTACATTAATTGGTGAAGACCCGGACACGGATCTGGCCATTCTAAAAATATCTGATGCAGATTTTACCCCTGCAAAGCTCGGGGATGCTGACCTGCTTAGAATCGGACAACTGGTAATAGCAATTGGTAATCCACTGGGCTTTCATCATACTGTCACAGCTGGTGTTGTAAGTGCTTTGGGAAGAACGCTTGAAAATCAGAATGGAAGAATGATGGACAGCATGATTCAAACTGATGCTGCCTTAAATCCCGGTAATTCGGGAGGACCACTTATTAATTCAGATGGAGAAGTAATTGGAGTAAACACCGCCACCATTCGCGGAGCGCAGGGCCTTTGCTTTGCAATTAGCATCAACACTGCAAAAGAAATTGCAAGCCAGCTCATCCGATTCGGGAAGGTAAAAAGAGCCTACCTCGGTATCGTTATGCAACAGATAGAATTGGTACCCAAGCTGAGGGCCATACATGAGCTTCCAAATAAGCAGGCTTTGTTTATTTCGGAAGTATCTGCCGGCAGCCCTGCAGAAAAAGCCGGTATTCTTAGCGGAGACATCATACACTCCTTTAATAATATGATGATTGAAACCTCCGACAACCTTTTTAAACAGCTTACAGCCGACAAAATCGGTCAGTTTCATTTTATCGGAATTATTAGAAGTAACCTGAAAAAAGAGTTTAGGATAACACCTGCACAAAGAAATTAATGGCAAGGTAATGGCTACAACATAGATGGCGCCACCCCAAATGACTTTTTAAAGGTGTATGAAAAATGCGAAAGGTTTTCAAAACCAACGTCAAGGTAAACGTCTGAAGGTTTGCGGCCTTTCTCCCGTATTAAGTAATAAGCCTCTGAAAGTCGTTTTTGCTGAAGCCATTGACCGGGAGGCGCCTGGAACACTTTTTCAAAATCTCTTTTAAAGCTCGCCAGGCTTCTGCCTGTAAGTTTGGCGAATTGAATAACCGGGACATTATACATGTAATTTTGGTTCATGTAAGCCTCCAGGTCAATTTTGTAGGGCTCGCTAAAGTCAAACAAAAAATCATGAAAATCAGGACCAAGCTTAAGGATCAGCTCAACAGCTTCCCTTGTTTTTAATTCGGCCATTGTACTTTGAAGCCGCCGCGCCTGGTCAAAATAAGGTATTAATGAATTAAAGTATCCTTTGATAAATGGATCATCCGGCAATAACCGCATTGGGTCCCCGGTATATTTTTCGGCCTTTGGCAGCTTATTTTCTGCGCCATACCGCCGTAAAAAATCCTGGTCGAGAAAAATATTGATAGATTTAAACTCACCACCAGGCGATGGTACTTTAACAGATTTAACCAACTGATTCCGCCGGAT
>JAQBOS010000099.1 GCA_028287925.1 Mucilaginibacter sp.
GCATCAAAATCTTCTTTTTTATGTACAAAGCCGGCCCCTTTACCCCCCAGCGTATAGCTTGGACGGATAACCAGCGGGAAACCAATTTCCTGTGCGGCTTCTTTACCTTCTAAAAACGAGTTGGCAATTTTTGAGGTAGCCACACCCACGCCAATATCAACCATCAGCTGGCGGAAAGCCTCGCGGTTTTCGGTCTTTTCGATGGCTGCTAAATCAACCCCAACAATCTTCACCCCGTACTTTTCCCAGATGCCGCGTTCGGCAACCTCAATACAAAGGTTAAGCGCCGTTTGGCCGCCCATTGTTGGCAATACGGCGTCAATCTGTTGTTCTTTAAGGATCTTTTCAATGCTGTCGCTGGTTAAGGGCAACAGGTAAACATGGTCGGCTATAACCTTGTCTGTCATTATGGTAGCAGGGTTGCTGTTAATGATAGATACGGTTATCCCTTCTTCTTTTAAAGATAGGGCGGCTTGCGAACCGGCATAATCAAACTCGCAGGCCTGGCCTATAATAATAGGGCCTGAACCAATAATTAAAACGGATTTTATGGAGGTGTCTTTGGGCATGTTCTTTTTTTATTCAAGAAAACCGCCTGCTGCGAAATGCCAACTTAAAACTTCCGAAATTGTGTATCCTGCATTCCGCAATTCGGGTAATCTTCTTGTCGGGGTGCAAAGATACGTTTTGTAAGAACATGTTGTTATATTTTTTTGAATTAGTTCGTTAAGTTGATTGGGTTGGATTTGGTTGATTGTATTGAATAGGTTTTGGGAGGGGATTGGGGCGTTTCCCGCTGATAGAAGCGGCACCGCGCTTTCTGCTCATACGGCTGCAGGCCTTAGGCGCGAGGCTGGTATCCGCGGCAATCGCTAACGTGGGGAACACAGCCGAAAAACACATTTTCCCGCCCTTGTTAGAGTTGTCTCCGACAAGCAGTACTTAATTTGTGCTCCAATAATGCCGCTGATGTTCATCAGCCAGCATATCACAACATCATCGTTTTGTTGGTGATAACCAACAAAGGCTAAAAAATTATATTCATGAATTACATGAATAAGTTCCAATATACTGTTTTATTTCATTGATACAATATGCTGTTTCTTTTTGCACCTGCTTTTCCCAAAACCTAAATACCCGAAAGCCCAACTTTATCAATTTAATATTATTTGCTTCATCCCTTTGCATATTCCGTTCAATTTTAGGGATCCAATAATCACGATTAGCCTTGATAGCAAGCTTTTTCTTAGGCCAATTATAACCGTGCCAAAATTCTCCATCAATAAATATGGCGATTTTGTATTTCAGGATGGTAATGTCAGGTTTTCCAGGAAGCGTTTTATTATTCTTTCTGTATCTAATCCCCTTCGCCCATAAAGCCTTTCGCATTAGAACTTCGCACTTTGTGTTTTTCGATCTAATTTTAGACATTAGCAAGCTTCGCTCAGCAGTAGTGGCAAAACCATTTGACTGCAAAAACCGTGGTGCCTTAATTATATCTATTTCATTTATTTTTGTCATGAGCAACAGAAAATGCAAAATCTTATGCTTTACAATTACAATTAACAAGAACAGTATGTTTTATATGACATATTATTGAATACTGGCACTGCTGTTAAGTCATGTGTTATATTTGTACTTTTATAAATTACTTTATTTAAAATAATGATTTCAGTTGTTAGCTTATTTAGTGGTTGCGGCGGGCTTGATTTAGGCTTTCACGAACGCCCTTTTGATTTAAAAATGGCTTATGACAATGATAAAGCTGCCATTAAATGCCTAATATATAATTTAAAAGCACCGGCGAAAGTAATTGATGTGACTTCTGACCAGTTTTCCGAAGAGTTGGAAATACTGGACAAGGCAAATGTTGTTTTAGGGGGCTTCCCTTGCCAAGGATTTTCAAAAGCAGGGCCTAAAAACAATGACGACCCAAGGAACCAACTTTATTTGGCAATGCTAAAGGCCGTAGATAGGCTAAAGCCACAAATATTTATAGGAGAAAACGTCGACGGAATAGCACAAAATTTTGCTGGAGCATTCGTAAGTAAAATAACTGAAGATTTTAAAAAAATAGGGTATAAAGTTGAATACAGGATTTTGAATGCTGTAAACTATGGTGTGCCCCAATATCGTCGAAGGGCTATTTTTATAGGCACCTTAAATAGTGAAGGCCCATCATTCCCGTGGCCTAAACCAACTCATTACGGCTCTAGCAGGAATGGCGAATTCAAGACTTTGTGGGACGTTAACGATCTGCCAGATATGTTCGACACTGAAATACTAAATACAGGTGTTTCAATCAAAGATGCCTTGTCGGATTTAATAAATCAGGACGACTCTTTTCCAGATCATAAAACGGTAGATAATATTCGCAAAAACGACATTCAAATTGTGAGCACTATTAAAGAGGGCCAAAAGCTTTGCAATGTGCGTTTTTCGAGCACTTCGGTTTATACTTGGAATATCCCTTCGGTATACGGAGAAACGTCTGACCGCGAACGGTGTATTTTGGAAACTATTGGCAAAAATAGGCGGAAAAAGATTTATGGCGATATCCCCAACGGTAATCCTCTTTCCCTTGAAGTAATTAAAACTCTTACTAATTTGGAAATTTCAAAAGATGAACTGGACTCACTGGTGAAAAGGAAGTTTTTAAGGACGTGGGATAAAAAATACGATTTGACAGGAGCGATGTTTTGTTCGGGATTGTACAAGCGCCCTCTTTGGAACGAACCTAGTCCGACCGTCCTCACAGTTTTCCATAGCCCCCGATACATGGCCCACCCGCTAAAAAACAGGCCTTTCACTGTACGGGAATGCGCAAGACTGCAATCTTTCCCCGACACATTTAAGTTTCTTGAAAGCGGGATTGATACAAATGATGCGTACCGCTTAATCGGCAATGCGGTCCCCCCTCTTTTATCTTTGAACCTTGCCGAGTCCGTTAAGACATACCTTTCACATATCACAATTACTAATGAAAATAATTCTTCCACAGCTATCCTTCAATGAAAAACTTGATGAGTTTGATTTTTGGATAACTCCGTCTTTAGGCGATATAACAAATTCATCCCGGTACAAAGAAGTACAGTCTTTAATTTGTACCCTTATTGATATTATTGGCGAAGCAACAAATCAGTTCGAAAAATTCGAGGGTTTTACGCCTGGAAAAATTGGACAGTCTATCGTTAACCACGTTAACGTAATAAGCCCCGAGGAACGCGTGTCGAAAATCAGTGCCTTAGCGACCTTTTTATTTTTAGTTACGGGCAAATCTGATAATAATTGCAAATGCCAATTCCCATTGTTTTTAAGAGATGTTTCCCGTGTGAGCGCATTTCCGAAAGTGAATTCTATCAAGGGAAATAAAACCCTTGCCGAAACTGAAATCCCGCGTGAGATCAAAAGCGATAGAATGGCGAAATTGGTCAGTGACCTAAATGGATTTCCGCAAAAACAATTAGAAATTTTAACGCAGTATATCAGCTTTATCGTTGATAGCTACCAATACTTACGTTCGTTTTGGTCGATTGGGAGAACTTATTTTGAAATGAAGAAGGTTGGCTTTGAAAAGGACTTTTTACAGCCGCTCATAGTGTTCCAGGTCAGAGGCTCTGTTAGCGCCTCAGGAGGCCACGAACCGGAGGATAGTCTTAGGGACCGCATGATTGAATGGGGGCTAATACCCAATATTGATTTTAATAATTCTGATATTATCATTACTGACGCAGCATCAAAAGCAGTTGTGCCAGATACAATGACGGCAACCGAAACGGAAATAACAGTCGAGGTCCCGATAGAAGAAGATGATAGCCCTCTGGAAATAGTGGAAAAGGTAGAAGAGGTTATAAAGAACAAAACACGGGCTTACGATTTTGTCTTGCCGTTCAATGTCGAGGGTTGGAACCAAAAGGTATTTATCCAGTGCCAATTTTATGCCGGAGACAGTGGCAGTGTAAGCCATAAAAACGTTGATCAGATTCGGACTTCCAGGGAGTTTGTGAAGACAAAACGGGCTGACCCTATCTTTTTAGAATATATCGATGGTGCCGGTTATTTTAGTTCGCTTTGGGGAGATTTAAAGAAAATCTTAGCCATGCAAGATACTAATGACTTCTTTCAGGTTAGGACTGCCGTTATTAAACTTCGTAGCAAGTTGCAAGAGCTGGGTTTCTTGACGCCGTTAGAAGTGGTCCACGCATGGGCCCTTAAAAATGGCTCGTTAGCCGAAATTGTTGAATATTTATTGGCAGACGGTTATGCAGAAAACGAAATACAGCGCGTATTAAAAAGACCGTCATTTACTGTAAATGAAGATCAACTAGAGGTCAATAGTGAAATAATAGATTTAAGCAGGAAGTATTTGTTGCTTGATTTTATTGCTGTTAAAGGGCAAGCATTTAGCGAGTCTTCTAAAATAACCGGTGCCCTTTTGGTCCCAGCTTTTGGAAAGTATTTTGGCATTAGAATGGAAGATATTACCGGTAATATTATTTCTGAGGCTGGAAAGTTTAAAGAGGAATGGATACAAAGTGGCCAGCTACTAAAAGACATACAATTTTTGACGGATAATGGCTGGGTAGTACAGAGATAAGCCTTCCAATTAATTCATTGTTGTTGCTGAAAATTTGGTAGAATATATAAAGCTGGAATAACTAGTTTATAAAAGTACCTGGCTAACCGCACCATCGTTAAGAACTCTTACTCGTTATTTGACGACTGCCACTAATTAAACTACCAAAATGCCTAAGTTAAAAGGATATTGGTATTTTTATTGCCAAATCTTATCTGATGCCAAATTATGCTGTAGAATCTATATCCACCATAACTGAATATGTTGGATTGGTCGAAAAAGTCAAAATCGCAAGTGAAAAAAAAGGGAATAATGCCGATTTGATATTTCGAGGCCAAAATGCCGACTATCCCTTATTGCCAAAGCTAGCTAGGCTTGCCCTCAAAGGCGAAATAACCAACATCGAAAAGCTGTTAATGGAAGAATTTAGACGTGGGATTTTACCATTATCAGAATTTCAGCCAACCAACAATTGGGATCTATTGGCCCTTGCGCAACATCATGGACTGCCAACCAGACTTCTTGACTGGACTTACAGTGCTTTGGTTGCTTTATGGTTTTCGGTTTCAAGGCCAGCTAAAATAGGAATAAATGGGGTAGTATGGATATTAAACGCTGAAGTAACAGACTTTCGGACCGACACGGAAAAAATAGACCCCCTAAGCAATAAAATTACTAAAATATTTCGTTCTACGGTAGTTTCGAGAAGGATATCCGCTCAATCTGGTGTATTTACGGTACACAAGATCAATGAGAATGGCAAAATGATAAAATTTGAAACCAATAGTGATTTCAGTGTGAAATTGACTAAAATCACTATACCTGGTAGCCAATTCGCGTCTTTACGAAAACAATTGCACATTATGGGCGTCAATAGTGCCTCGGTTTTTCCGGACATCGACGGCTACTGTAAACACTTGGAATGGCGTTATTCTAAGATGTCAGATGAATAAATAGAAATACCGCTACCACATAACACGTCCCCAGCTACCGCAAGAGTTTTTTCGCTGCCGCAAAGCATCCTCGCTGTGGCCCGCGTTTAGGTAGCCACAGTGCTATGGCGTGTTGCACTTTCGGGGGAAATATGGAACTTTGCAGCCCTAATACTTATCTGCGCGTTGCTTATCACCGGGCCACCCCGATAAATCGATGCGGCAGCGGGGAGGTTGTGGAGACCGGACATTAGTGAAACATGTTTATTATCAGCTACTTACATCTATTTAAGTCTTCGAAAATAGCTAATATCCTGATAATCATCACGCTTCACAGCGTTCCGGGTGTTCCATGTGTAAAAATAGAACGCTTTGCCGGGCCAGCTGCCATAAATTGCATCTATATCGGTTAATTAAAGCATGAAAACCATCAATTTTCAATTAACTCAAAAGTGGAACACGCTGATTATGAATAAATTATAATCGTTAAAAATGTAATATTCTGATAATCAGCATGTTTCTTGGCGTTCCACCCGTTCCGCGTGCAAAAATGGAACGCTTTGCCGGGTCAGCGGCCATAAATTGCATCTATATCGGTTAATTAAAGCATGAAACCCATCAATTTTAAGTAACTCAAAAGTGGAACACACTGATTATGAATAAATTACAAACGTTAAAAATGCAATACTCTGATAATCAGCATGTTTCACAGCATTCCGGGTGTTCCGCGCGCAAAAATGGAACGCTTTGCCGGGCCAACGGCCATAAATTACATCTATATCGGTTAATTAAAGCATGAAAACCATCAAATTTTGATTAATTCAAAAGTGGAACACGCTGATTATGAATAAATTACAACGGTCAAAAATATAATATCCTGATAATCAGCATGTTTCGCAGCGTTCCGGGTGTTCCGCGTACAAAAATGGAACGCTTCGCTGGCATCAGCAAAAGCATAGCAATGCTTAACGGGGGAATAAATTAACCTTTTGTCATCCTAAGCGAGAGCGAAGGATCTTATCCAACTGATAAGTCGCCGCCATACTTGTCCTGCGTTCATATCCGGCGTAGAAGATCCTTCGCTCTCGCTCAGGATGACAAATATAATCTTCCGAACAATTCCAACAAGAGCGTAGTAATGCTTAGCGGGTCATGTTACTGCGTGTTCTCCTCATTACAGACTTTTCAGCGCAGCCAAATCCCCATTAAAAATATCCGCATCCAAGCCACCACCGCTTACCCCGGGGATAGCAATGTTTTCTGAATATTGCCATATGGCATATTTAGTCCAGCCCTGGGGCAGGCCGGGAGGCTGCTGCTGGTAAGCCGGGATCCACAGCGGGTTATTGCCAAACTGGGTGATGCCGCTAAAATATTCATTCCAAAAACTCTTGGCGGTATAAATTACAGGTGTGCGCCCGGTTTGTGCTGTTACTATGTTTAGCCAGTCGGTTATTATTTGTACACAGGTATTCTTATTATTGGTGATATAATCGTTAAGTGAATCGGTGTCGGCATCATTGCTGCCCACCTGCCATTCAACATCCAGTGCCGGCGGCAGTGCGCCCGGATCAGAAAAAGAAGGCCAGCAGGCTAAAAAATTATTCGCCTGGTCCTGGGCCGAATCCTGGAACGTGAGGAAATGGTAGCCCCCGTATAAAAGTCCTTTTTGTTTGATGGAGGGCAGGTTGGTGTTAAACATGGGGTCTTTATAAGTGGCTCCCTGGCTGTATTTGCTGTAAACAAATTGGATGTGGGGCGATAAGCTGCTCCACCCGATGGTTCCGTTGTTATGTGAAATATCCATCCCCTGCGGGGCCAGGTTATCCAGCGCACCCCATGTTGCGGGGCCGGCTACGCCATCGGCGGTGAGGCCCTGGGCTGTTTGAAATTGCTCTACCGCGGTTTGTGTTCCGGGGCCAAAGCTTCCGTCAACAGTGCAGTTATAACCCAATAGTGAAAGTGCGCGCTGCAGCATGGTTACTTCGCCGCCGCTTGATCCGTTTGAAAGTGTATTCATGGTGAGGGTTTTAGGTTGATGAGAAAAATAGTTGGAATAAATGTAAGGCAATAAATTAATTGTTGCAAATTTTTTATGGGGCTAAAAGTTAGGCCTCAGGGGGTATTCCCGCCGTTGTTGGTGTTGTCACCAACAACAGATGATGCTCCTGGTGTGTATTAAGCCACAGAGTGCTTTAAAAGGATAATGATAAGATTTAACCATTATAGTGTGTTAACAACCCCAATTCGTCAACACCTGTTTCATAAAACCGGGTAGATGAGTATTTATAATCTTCCGGATATTGAACCAACTGCCATTTGTCCTGTAAAGGATTATTGTGGATATATTCCAACTTCTGCATAAATACTTTTGGACTCCAGAGCTCAATATTCAAAGCATTTCGTTCCCAAAACTGATATTGCCTGTCGCTCGTATTTACATGAAAATCTGATAAACGGGAATCATTTGTGTCAATGAGCCTGAATTTCATTTGTTGTGCGGTAAATTTGAGGAAGCGCATTTGTACGTTTTCCTGTTTAAAACCGTCTTGCATTTGCCATATCAGGTGGATATGGTTTGGCATTATTACAAAACCATAAACTACGATACTTTTTTCCTTCTTTAAAAACATTAAGCTATTGATAATAATATCCTTAAACTCATCTTCCTTCAATAAATGTTTCCATTCCAGTATAGTAGCAGTGAAAAAATGTGGGTGATGGTCAAAATTAATATCTGCCATTGCTTAAGTGATGTGGTTTAGTAGTTTAAAATGATAATCTACAATCAAATATAAACATCCATTTTTTAACTGCAAACCCTTTTGGTGACTGGCTGTAATACTAATCTGAATTCTGATATTGGGCAAACGTATAGTCCAAACCATAAGCGCCTTCCGCTTGTTGGTGACAACACCATAGGTGTTCGGAAGATTTAAAAAAGGCGTGGGAATGTGCGATTCCCCTCTTGAGAGGGGTGGAGGGGTGTGTCCTTTGCTGGGTATTAACTACGTATTTTGTAGTATTACCTGGCGGCGAACACACCCC
>JAQBOS010000107.1 GCA_028287925.1 Mucilaginibacter sp.
ACATATTTTGGATGATAGGTTTTAACAAAGTCTTTCAGCAATGGGTCCAGATCCACCATTTGCAATCCCCATGATGCAAAATTATAGTAGGAGAGATGGAAGTTTTGTACCACAATATTTGAGTTCAGCTCGTACAGATTTACGGATGAACCCATTGATAATAAGCTTACATTTTTTATATGCTGCTGCTGTACTTTCAGCATCTTTAAATCAAAAAGTGTTGAATTGGTAACAATTGGCGAAAAGCCAAAACGAAAGATGATCTCAAAAAAGAAAAATACCGGTATAACAAACAGCGACGCTTTGAAAAGGAATTTATTGAGCGGCCTCTTTATCATATCCTAAAACTTAAAATAAATAAAGTCGGCATTCTTTGTGGCGCTGAAGGAAAGGATGACGAAGATTAAACCAAAGTAGATCAATGCCCTTACCGGGAATATTTTGATAGCATCAATTTGTAAAGCATGCTGTTTATCCCGCTGCAGCCACTCTGCTAACAGCATTATTGCGATGCATAAAAGTGTGATGGCAGTATTTAGCTTTTCAGTTATTACAAAGCCCGAAAACAGGGAAGGTGAAAATAGCTTGCTGTAATAATCAAAAGCCTGTGATAAGCTATCCGCACGAAAAATGAGGAAAGTAAACATTAACAGGATAAACATCCCGGCCATATTTGCAAAGGTTTTTAATGTGGACTGCCCGCCTGCCTTTTTCTTTTTATTAAGCGTACCCCTTAATACCAGTGGGATATAAAAGCAGCCGTTCAGGAAACCGAAAAACACAAAGGTCCAGTTGGCGCCGTGCCAGGCGCCTATGAGGGTGAAATTGATTAATATAGCCAGGATCAATCCGGATTTTCCATAATCGCGAAAGTAGACGCTTAAAGGCATAAACACGTAATCAGTTAACCAGGAGGTTAAGGAGATATGCCACCTGCGCCAAAAATCGGCAATATTTTGGGCAAAAAACGGGTAGTTGAAATTGCGGGTAATTTTAAATCCTAATAAGTTAGCCAGGCCTATAGCCATATCTGAATATCCTGAAAAATCAGCATAAACCTGGATGGTAAAAAGGAAAGCGCCAAACAGCAAGGAACTGGCAGGCAAGGTTTTATAATGATCAAAAATCTCTGCATTAAAAAGGGCGCAATTATCGGCGATAACGATCTTTTTAAATAGTCCCCATAAAATTTGACGCATCCCGTCAGATGCCTGGTTGTAATCAAAAACTCTTTTCTTTTCTAATTGCGGGATGAGTGTTTTTGGGCGATCAATCGGGCCGGAGAGCAAGCTTGGAAAAAAAGCTACATAAGAGAAAAACACAACCCAATCTGTAGCGGGTTTGATTTTGCCGCTTTTAAGATCTAACAAATAGCTAATGGTTCTGAAAGTATAAAAGCTGATCCCAAGCGGGAGAATAATGTTAAGCGTATAAATATCAGCCTTGACATTAAACACGCCAAAAGCACTGATGAATGATTTGATAAAAAAATTGAAATATTTAAAAAACAGCAAACAACCTAATCCCTGGATCAATCCTATCCAAAGTAAAAAGCCTCTCTGTTTTTCATTTTTACTTTTATCTATATAGATGCCTAAAATGTAATTTAATGCGGAGCTGCCGATCAGCAGAAAAAGAAACCGCCAGTCCCACCAGGCATAAAACACATAGCTGCCTGTTAAAATCAGGACATTTTGAAGTTTAAGATTGCCGCTGAAAACATACCAATACAACAGGAAGAAGATAATAAAGAAAAGCACAAATGGGAGGGAGGTGAAAAGCATTTGCGTGGTTATTTTGAGTTAAGCAATTCAATCATTCCGTAAGAAACGTTCAGGAAGGCAACCAGCCTGTTTTGAAACAATATGGCTGGCTTTGGCGGCGATATTAAAAATGCGTTTTCATTTACCAATCTTTCAATTTCTGTGTTGATATCATCTACCTCAAAACATAGGTGATAGTAAGTAATATTCTTTTTGAGGAAGGTTTCTACCTGTTTGCCCGAGATCAGTTCAATATTGGCGCCATCTGCCAGGGTTAGCAAAACCAGTTCTGCATTTTGCTGTTCATCAAAAACTTTCGGACTTTGTTTAATAATGGTATGGATCTTAGAAATATTTACTATTTCTTCATCAATGTTTTTGCAGGCTACTCCAATATGATGAAATTTCATGCCTCGCTAATTAAGTTTTGAACTGATAGAACTGATCATTTCACCAACGGTTTTCCAGCTTAAAATTTCCTGCGAGGTAAACCTGATCTTAAATTGTTTTTCAACAGCCACCACTATCTGGATATGATTTAAGGAGTCCCAATCCTCAACATCATTGGCCGAAGTTTCTTCGGTTAAAACAAGGCTTTCATCATCCAATATGTCAATAAAAACCTCATTTACTGTTTTTAATATTTCGCTTCTGTTCATACTTGCCGGGTATTTTTTTATTGGGTGATTTTAGCCTTTTTAACAAACGCTCCATACAATATAGCTATTTTAAATTTCTCCGCTTTTTCCGGCGAAACCTCTTCTGATAAGAATGACTTTTCCGATTCAATTTCAAAGCCGGCAGCTTTTACGAGCGCTTGTATTTCGCTAACGTTATTAAAAAGATAAATGTGATCAATGGCGGGCGCATTGGTAGGGGTGGTAAAAAACAATACGCCGTCATCGCTTAGTAAATCGTGTATTTTAAACAGCAACTGTAATGGATTCTCCACATGCTCCAGCACTTCGCCCAGCGTAATAAAATCAAACTTTTCACCATTATCTAAATCGTAAATATTTTCGAGTTTATACGCAATCCGGTCGTCGTTTATAAAGCTTTTTGCTAATGTGATGGAGGTTGTGCTGATATCTACAGCGGTTAAAATAGTTTTATCATCAAGAATTTCCAGGGCTTTTGAAAGGTATAACCCATGCCCGACACCAATTTCAAGATAACTTTTTGTTTTATTGAGATACCCAGGCAATGTGTTAATAAAATAATCCAGCATTTGGTAATGATGTCTCCACAAAAACTGCGACATTATTAAACCATGCATGTAATATTCCATGGTTTCGGGCCGGGCGTAAACCCGGTTATTTACTTCGTCGAAGGTACTGCTGGTATATTTTCCGGTTCGTAAAAATTCAATGGTTTCACTATTTACATCGGCTATCATTTGCAGGTAGCAATCTATTGCGTAATCCAATGTCTTATTTTGAAGCTGCAGGATGTGAAGATATTTTTTAAAAAAAGCATCGGCTAACTCATCATACCGTTCATCAAAAAATGCAATATTTTTTTTGAGCTTCTTGCTGTGGATAGGATTGACAGCCTCTATCTTATTATAGATATAATTAATAGCTTGCTCCATTATTTATAGTTAATAAATATATCTTTTGTTTTATAGGTATTGACATCAGCTATCCAGTAAGCATCTTTTTCAAAAAAACCGAGATTTTTATAATGATCTTTTACAATTTGGTTTTTGGCGGTTGGCAGGTATTCGCCTTTTAAATATTTGAAGCCTTTTGCTTTGGCAAAGTTTATTAAAGTGTTCAACACAAAGTTTTCCATCCCTCTTTTCAGCACGCGACAGCTCATTAACCAGGTATCGATAAATAAAGTATCCACACTTTCTTTTTCCAGGATCACTGCACAGATCAGCCCGTTATCGCCAAATTTATCTTCCAGGGTAAATGAAAAAGTAAAAGTACCGGGTGAATAAATAAGCTTTTCAAGCGCTGCTTCTGTATAACGGATGGTACGTAAATTAAACTGGTTTGATCGCTGTGAAAGTTGTGCTATCCTCGGGATGTTAAAATTATTGAATGACTCGGTTACAGAAACCATGTTCAGGCTTTTTAAAAAATCATTTTCATTAACAAAGCTTTGCTGTTCTGTAATTCGTTTGGCCGCTGTTTGGTAATGTTTTGTTCTTTCGGCATCTTCATTGGTAAATGATGCGGTTTCAAACAGGTTTAGGGAGTATAAATATTCAAGATAATCAGCAGGGTCTTCCGGCAATTCGGGAATTGTTAGATCCGGAATATGTTCCCTTACCATATTTCGTTCAAATGGGCTATCATCTAAAAAAACCATCGAATCAAATCCTATGTTCAATGTGTTTTGAATTTTCCGCAGGTTATCAACCTTGTTTTCCCAATTCGCTGTAAAAGTGGCTATGTCCTCTGGCTTCAAAATCATATCGGGATGTTTTTCAAAAGCTTCTTTAGCAACTGATTCGGTGTTTTTGCTGCAAACAGCGAGGATGATCCCCCTGTTTTTTAACTTTTTGAGCCAGTATTGAAATTCGGTAAATGCCTTTCCTATACCAAGGCTTCCGAGTTGAATATGCGCTAACCCGTCATCGCCAATTATGCCGCCCCAAATGGTGTTGTCAAGATCGAACACCAGGCACTTTTTAATTTTGCCATACATGGCCGCAATAAGCGCAGTTGTGCCGGCAGCAACTTGTGGCAAAATATCAATACTTAATACCATATCTGTACTTATATACACAGATGGATGGAAAAGGGTTGCTTTGCCAAATTGATTTTGGATAGCGGAAAGGTCACAAATGAAAAAACCTGGCTGACTTGCCGCATATCGCATCAGTTCGTAATTAAGCTTACGGGTTTGAAACAGGAATGAGGACGATGTTTTATTGGCGTAGCTGCCAAATACGGAATCGTTTATTTCAGTGTAATTATAATAAATTATCCTGCAATTTAACCCGGCACTTATTGCAGTGTCCAGGCTGGTAATCAGCTCCAGTTGCTGATCGGCGAGGGTATCGCATGCTTCCGGATTTAGCTTGTTATATTTTTGAAGAAGCTTATGTGACGATTGAAACAGGATAACGATTTCCGGTTTAAATTCATAAAGTTCGGAAGCGGGGTCAAATACCTGCCGTTCAATTTGGTTAAAGTCAGCCTCCCAAATTTGCAGATCGAAACCAAGATCGAACCCCGCGCCTCTTAAAGAAACAGAAAGCAATTGCGTAGCGCTATCACCAAGCAGCGCCACCTTAACGGGCTTTAAGTCTGAGAAACTATTCTTAAGGTTTTTTTTCAGCTGCGAGAGGGTCTTCATGGATATAAATTTATAAATAAATCCATGATAAGCCTTAACCCTTACACCTGGCCAATATATATTTCAGTTTGATATTGGAAGCTTACCTTGCCGCTTACATTGTATTTTGCAAAAATGCCCTGCAATAATTCTCTGAACTTCTTTCCTTCTTCAGAGTTTTGCGGTGGTACATATGATGATGAAAATGCCCGGCCCATTAAGCCATCCAGGTCAAACACCTGTGCATTTTGATAGTTAACCTGTTTGTATTGGCCATTTTTAAAAAAGGCCTTAAAGTCAATATCGGTTATGTTGCGGTGGTTTACCTTGTTATAATCTAATGAACCGTTTTTGAGCAGATTTTCATAAGCTCGTGAAAAGTCATCGGTATCAGCCAGGCGATTGTTCCAGATCAAAGCGGCAGAGCTGCCATCTTTCAGGATCCTTTTAAATTCGGCCCGGGTACGTTCATCATTAAACCAATGGAAAGCTTGCGCACAAACAACGAGGTCAATGCTTTTGGGTGGCAAAGTTGTGGCTTCTGCAATGGCATCAATAGCTGTATAGTTTTCATTGCTACCCAGCCATTGTTTGGCGGCCTGCTGCATAGCCTGGTTTGGTTCAACAGCATAAACTATGTAGCCCTTATCAAGCAGTAATTTTGTAAAAATACCCGTTCCAGAGCCTATGTCTGCAATTACTGATTCTTCGGTTAACCCGCATTCATTTTGCAAAAAATCAATCACTTCATCAGGGTAACCAGGCCGGTATTTTACATAATTATCAACCCGTTCAGTAAATCTTTTGGTAGGATCGGATGTCATATTTAAGTTGATTAAGTTGTATTAAGTTAGACTGAGTTGGATTAGGTTAATTAGGTTCTTGAAGTTTTGTAAACTTCCTGGCTGGATCAGTTATCATAAACTTATTCAACTCAGTCTAACTTAATCCAACCTAATCAACCTCCCTCAAACACTTATAAAAAATGCAGCCTCAAAAACATGGCCGGTTTTTAAATGCTGGATATCTTCCTTCTTGCTGATGTCAACATGTTTATCAACTGTGTCGGCACAGCCAAACCATGGTTCTATGCAAACAAAATCGGCGCCGGGTTTTGCCCACAGGCCCAGGTAATTAAAGTGCGGAAACTCAACCGAAATGGATTGCTCATGTTTATCGCTTCTGATACATACCTCGCGCGATTTAATATTTTTAAACACCAGCGCATCGTCCTTAAAAAGATCCCTGGTTAAATATAGCCTGTTTTTTGGCGCAGCAACAGGATGGGTTTCGCCATTAAAAAAGCCATCTTTCGATAATAAGTGCGTTACTAATTTTTCTTCAATTTCAAACTCAAGGTAATAATCTTCATACCGCTCATTTGCATTAAACGGGACGCTGAAAGCCGGGTGTGCGCCAACAGAGAAGTAAATCGTTTTCTTATCGTGGTTAATGAGCTTGTAAGTTACGCGCAGCGCATTATCTATTAACGTATATAAAACCTGGAAATCAAATTTATAAGGGTAAACACGCAAGGTAGTTTCACTGTTTGGAAGCGAATAAACGGCATGTACATCATCACTCTCCAGTAGAACAAATTCCGATTGCCGGGCAAAACCGTGCCTGCCCATGTGATAGGTATTGCCGTCAACCAATAGCTCATCATTTATCAAACCACCTACAACCGGGAACAGGTTTGGCGCATGCCAGGGCCAAAAAGCCGGGTCGGCCTGCCAAAGGTGTTCGATTTGAGTTTCTTTGTTATAAACAGAAGTAAGCTGCGCTCCCTTTATGCTTATTTCTACCTTCAGAAAGTCGTTTTCTAATTTGGCCATGTGATTGGTATATTGGTGTTAAAACTTTCTAAATTATGAAATTGTTTTTGAATATAACATAATACAAAAAGTACAGGACGGTGCGATGCCCTCAAGATGGGAACCCGGCGTTCCTGGCCTAAAACAATTCCCCCTTTAGGGGGTTAGGGGGCTAATCGTCATCCTTTTTCTTCTTCTCCAGTATCACAAATGCGCTGCGTTTGGGGGCGGGTAAAATGGCGCTCTCGCCTTTTACATATTTCCAGATCACTTCGTTCAGATCAAGATCGGGAATTGCATCCTCTTTTGAAAAATTAAAATGCTCTGAACGGATACTACTTTTGTTGTCAGCAACGTTGCGTTGTTCCAGGTTAACCTGTGCAGGTTTTACAGTATAAGGCGAAAAATCGGGCTTGCCGGTAAAGCATTCATAAAGCGGCAGTGCCGATGCGTCGTATTGGCTCATTGGCGGCAGACCCAATATCAGTTCGATAGTGCGCAGCACGCCCGAGGTAGAGTACATGCTGTGGATAGCCTCGTTACGTTTTACATATGGCCCTGCCACATAAACAGGCGAGCGGTGCGCATCGATATGATCAGGACCGTTTTGTGCGTCATCCTCCAGCACAAACACTACAGATTCCTTCCAGATCGGACTTTGCGAAAGATGTTCTATAATCCGGCCCACGCCCTGGTCATTGTCAGCCACGGCAGCAATAGGGGAGATAGCTCCCTTTTTTTGTCCGCTGGTATGGTCGTTGCTGATCCTGATGGTGTTAAACTGCGGCACGGCGTTTATGCTTAACAATGAATCAAAATCACGTGCCCAAACCTGCGAACGTTTGATGTCGGTTACGCTCAGATCGAAACCGGGCGCCTGAGCACAGAAATGGCCTTTTAGTGATTTAATGTTTGGTTTGCCATTGTCAACAAACTCACCATAAGTACGGTAGGTTACCCCGGCTCTTTTGCAATAATCCCAGATGAAGCCATCGCGCGGGTCACCGATATCGCGGGTGCCTTCCGAATCATAATTTCCTCCGCGACCGCCATAGCTGGTTGGCCAGGTTTTTTCAATAAAATCGGTAGCGTAGGCCGCCATGCTCCAGTTATGGCCGTCGGCGCTCACCTCGGCATCTACATAAAAATTATCAAGCAAAACAAACTCATTGGCAATAGCATGAAGGTTGGGTGTAACTTTATTGCCAAAAATACATAGCGAGGTATCGCCATTACCTTTTGGCATATCGCCCAAAACCTGGTCGTAAGTGCGGTTTTCTTTTATAATGTAGAACACATGTTTTATAGGTGATTTCTCACCCCGTCTGCGCGGGATCGGGTTGCCGGTTTCGCCGGCAGCAGTAGCCACTATTTTATTATTGAAAGGTGTATTGGCATACACTTGTTTGGTATAGCCCTTTAGCTGAACTTCATTTGGCGCATCAATAAATGAAAGTGTGCCTTTAAACAGACCGCCTATGTATTGCTCCCTATTGTTAGTTGGGCTTTTCTGATAGCCGCTATTATCGGTCTTTTTAACCGGCTGCGGGCCTTTTGGGTTAGCCATTGAGGTAAAGCCCTTGCCGTTTGCAACCAGTATTTTATTGCCCAGTGTTTTTACATTAGTAGGGTACCAGCCAACCGGGATGAAACCCTGACTTTTACTTTCGCCCGGTTTGCTAACATCAAATACTGCCAGGCAATTGTTATCCGCATTGGCTATGTATAGTGTTTTTTCGCCGGCTGATAATGCGAGCCCGTTGCTTGTTGAACCTGTTAGCCGGGTAGGGTAAAGCGAGGTAGAGATCACCTCAACTGTTTTGCGGGTAGTGGTGTTTATAACCGAAACTGAATTATCATTCGCGTTAGCAACAAACAGCCAGGTACCTTTTTTATTCAGTAATAATTCATTTGGGTGACTGCCGGTTTTTATATTGCTTATTGCCCCGGTAACCGTACTGTAACAGCTTACTTCTTCACCGCCCCAGATGGAGATATATAACGTTTTTTCATCGGGCGAAAGGATACAGCTATACGCCTCGGCTGCCAGTTTAATCCTTTTTAATACTTTATGGCTGGCGGGTTCAATT
>JAQBOS010000113.1 GCA_028287925.1 Mucilaginibacter sp.
CCATGATACACCAAAAATTACCAGGATGGAGGCTGCTGCTAACCACTTTATGTAAGATATGCGTCGGGGGCCTGGCTTTATTTCATTATTAAGGCGCGAAAGCATAAAATCGCCAACGGCATCCTCACTTTCAGGGAATTCAGCATCCTGGTATGCCTTTTGGCGATACCATTTTAGCAGCTCCTCCTTTTCAGTTTCGGAAGCAGTATTATCCCTGTACTTCTGGATTAAAGTGTAAATACGTTTCTGGTTCAATTGGTTATTGAGTGTTAGTACAGATGTGTACCGCAGGAAAGGCTTAACCCTATATGGTTATTAAAATATTTTTAATAAAATGTAAATAACATTACCCGATGGTACAGAAAAACAACATCGGGTGAGACAAATGTCAGATCACCCCCTGGTCTTTTAACCGTTGAATTAGGACACTGACATCGGCCGTCCCATGTTCACTTTTAAGGTAGATCTCTGTAAGCAGCACTGTTTCCTGATCTATAATAACATAGGTGATTACTCTTGCGCCGCTGGATTTGCCTTTGTTGGTTCCCGAAATTGGCATCCGGGTTTTATAGAAGTTATGCCCCAGTTCGGTACCCATTGTTGGACGGGTGGCTAAATCCGCAACCAGTTTTGCTGGTATCGCTTTTTATCCCAATATGTTTTTTGGCTATTCTTTTTGCTTCTTTAGCAAATTCGGAAGCGATGACAACCTTATAGCTCATTTAAAAATTCTGCTGCATCCTGGAGTTTGATTTTGCCTTCTTTATATAATTTTATTTCCTCGGCGGATTTTTTCAAACGGTCAAATATAACTTGTTCAGATTTAGTAAGCGCCCTCCCAGCAGTACCAGGATGCTGATCTACATTGTAATCCAAACCAAAAGCGTCCAGAATAACTTTAATGGCCTTTTCAGTTTTTTTGTTGTCAATATTTACCGTAAGCGTTGTCATCATAACAAAAGTATAATATTCTTTAGACAAGAAAAACACCAATATTAAATCAGACATGATGTACATTTGTCACGCCGCCGGTTCAAGCGCGTCCCGTGATGCTGCTCCATAGCAGGCGGACTACACGCGGAGCACGAGTAGCCCACCTCTTTTGGCCGGCCCGGATACTCGCGCTAGAGGAAGAAAAAGCCCTGTTTTAGGGCTTTTCCATCTTTGTTAAAAAGAAGCATAAAACTCTATGGGTTGGGGTTCTTCATAAGCAATACCCTCAACATAAAGTTGATTGTCTTTTATCACATAGCTAATTGTGTTTAAATCAGGAACGTAATTAATTTCACGTAATTTCTCGGTGATTAGATCGTTTACATCTGATTTGCTAAATGGCGGACTAACTAAAAAGTTAGCGTCTTGGAAATGAAGCTCGGCGTCTTCTACTTTTAGACTAAATATTTTATAAAACATGTATCAATTATAGACTGCAACGTTCGTCTAATAAAGGACACCACTTTTCAAATCATTATTTTACCTATAAACCTGTTCTAATAACTTCTGTTTTCCAATTTTAGAATTTCTTCGGAAGACAGTTTGTCGTAAGCCGTGATTTTTTCTATCAAAACAGTTTTTTCATTATCTTTGAGATAAGCCGAGCTTTTTATAAGGGCTTGTTTACATGATATATTATGGTGATCTGACCAACGCCAATAATCATAATATTTAATTGGGTCCATTCCGATTGCCTCAAATTGATTAACGTTAGCCCGCTTTTTTACAGTAATTAATGGTTGGTGAAATAACGGGTCTGATATTAAGCGGCTATACGTCACATGCTGAATTTCATCCTTAAATTGTGATAGCAACAGGCTGGTGTAGGTAGGATCATTTTTTCGCAGTACTTCATCAGAATTTCCATACAACAAGATAAAATTATAATAATGCGTTCTGTTCGTTTTGAAATGTCCACTATTGGCAAAAAGGGTATTAACGGTAAAATTGCAATAGTCGGAAATTACACTATGCTCAAACGACCGCCATTGCATTAATTGTGAATGGCTTAGAAAAAAGTCCTTCGATAATTCGTACTTTTTCTCATGGAATATCTTTTTTGTCGGTGCCTCAATTTCGATGAAATTGAAAAACACTTGCAAAGAATTACCGGTAATAATCAAAAAGTCAGGTTGCCGGTCCCGTACTTGGCTTTTTATTCGTGGTTGTGATATGATAAGATTCCCTTCGACTTTAGAATTATTGGAAACACCGCAGAGCGCCCCTAATAAAGTTGAAGGATATTGTTCGAAATATTTTTGAATAGCAGGCTCATCTTTGACATTTGATTTCTCCTGATCACTTACCAATGTTTTTAAACCAATTATACTATCTTTTAAATAATCGGCATAGTTCATTAGCTCGTTATTCTCGTCAATAATCTGATTGAAATTCTTGGTAATTAGAGGCATAAGTAATAATTTAAGAGAACCTAAAAATACAATTAAATTAAAACATTGCCGTAAGTCATTTAATGGATAGTCATGGCTGCAGTTAACTGTTCAAGATAATATTCTGCTAACTAACACGTCCCCAATTATGGTAAGTTCTTCTTAGATTTATCATCAAAATGAATTATCTAACAACCTGGTATGAATTTCAAGAAGCTATCGCAGACTATTTTCGCGCGATTGGATTTGATGCAGAAACTAACAAAACCGTACTGGGGGTAAGAACATCACACGCAATTGACATTTATGTTCAAAATAAGTTCATTGGCCAGCATTTGACATGGATTATTGAAGCAAAAAAATGGAAAACATGCGTTCCAAAGGAAAAAGTATTAGCGCTGAGAACAATTGCTGACGATGTAGGAGCTGACAAAGCATTTATAATTTCTGAGAAAGGATTTCAGACAGGGGCATTTGAGGCAGCCTCAAATACAAACATTAGTTTGATGACATTTGCTGAACTAAGGCAGATAACAAAGGAGTTTGTTGAGGATGATATACTAAAACTATACGAAGAGCGAATTGAACTGATCCGTCGCCGTTATCTTTCGCACAGTAAAAATATCAGAAGACAATATGGTTTAACTCTGGAGTTGGGGAATAGTGATTTTTCCGTTGGATTTGTGATCATAACGGCGCAGGATGCAATAAAAAGGGCGCAAGCCAGAGAATATCCCATAAGTTTAAATACTGTGCTTCAAGAACAATATGGGGAACAAATTGCTACAAATTTTCAGCAACTCATCAATTGGATGAATCTTAACTTTAATATGATAGACGAGAAAATCCTGGATGCAGAGGTTATTATGCAAAAGGACGGAAACTTTAAACCAACGATACCGAAAGAGTCCGCATATAATAGGTTTTACAAAACGGCGCAGGACTAAGTTGTTAACATTCTAATATTTTTAACCGCACTAAAAATATGTCATTTTTCTGTTCCTATTTTGTGACTAAAATCCTATAACTTATTGATTTTCAATACGAAAATACTTTCTGTATCGGATACCTAATGAATGCATTTACGACCCGCCATCATTCGCATCAGTATTCATCGGCATGTTTAATTGATTAAAGTCATCACCCCCTTTTCCCCGAATGGAATTTTCTTGCGTCGTCGTCCCTAATATTTGATCCAGCAGTTCCGGCGTGAGTAGTTTATCAATTATTGACGTTTTCCGGTCGCAATCGGGGTTGAACTTTACACGCGGCGTTACTTTTTGGTTATTGGTCATTACGTCATTGGTCATTGGTGGGGACTGGATAACCTGCACGGTTGTGTGCTCCCCATCAGGACTTTCTTCATACGTAATTCCCGGCTCCGAATACCCCTCCATACCCTCCCAGGGGAGGGAATCGCACAAGGCCGCCGCTTTTTGCTGGTCATTGGTCATTACGTCATTGGTCATTAGTGGGGGCTGTATAACCTGCATGATTGTATGCTCCTCATCAGCCCTTTCTTCATACGTAATTCCCGGCTCCGAACACACCCCAGCCACGGCGCAGTCCGGCGCGCCCCCTCTCAAGAGGGGATCAAAAAGATCCTCATCCACACATCCACGAAGCAGGCGGTTAACCGTGGCCAGGCCTATGCCTAGATGGTTACTGATGTCGCGCTGGCTAAAGCCTTTGGCGGTGAGGGCGGCTATTTTATGGGCCAGTTGCCGGCGGTCTGCGGTGCTGCGGCTGAGCAGGTGAAGGCGTTCGGCGCTGTTGCCTTCGAACGTGAAGTGCAAAAAGGTGCCGGGCTTTTGGATGCGGCAAAGGCATACATTATCCGAGCCGTAGCGTTGGCGGGTGTTACGCTGTTTGATTTGTTTGAGGTAGCAAAGATCATTGTCAATGGTGCTTTTGCCGATGGCGAAGGCGCTGTCGGCAAAGTTGATGAGCAGCTTACTGCCGTGCAGATCGTCCGCACTTATCGGTTGTGTGGCGTTGCGCCGTTTGGGGGTATGGGCCAGTACGAGGATGGATAGGTTGTAGTCTGTTTTTAATGCTTTGAGGCTTTTCATCAGCGAAAGCGCCACCGCCGAATTTTCAGTGCCGCCGCGCAGGCAGGTAATGTTATCTATAATGAGCACGGTGGCCTTAGCCTGTTTTACTTTATATTCAATGGCGGCAATGAGCAGGTCGTTTTCGTTAACGTTGGGTGGCGGGTCGGGGATGAAATTATACTGGGCACGGAAAAAGTTATCAGAAAATTGGTGATCTTCTTCGCCATTGCTGTACCGAAGCCCAAATTGGGACTGGCTCAGTTCGAAATCGATGTAGAGCACACGGGCGGGCGGCGCCTGGCAGGCAAAAGGTTCAATGCATTGCCCGCGAGCAATGCTTTCGCCTAGCTGCACAGCCAGCACCGATTTGCCGATATTGGTATCCGCGAACAGCATACACAGTTCGCCCTGGTGCCAAAGCTCGCCAAAAAGCATTTTGGCCTCGGGTTCTCGCCGGGCCAGCTCCAGCCAGCGGTTCCCGTTTTCAATGGTAAACATGCGGCGACAGTCTTCGGGATTGGGTCGTGAGGGTTCCTGGCGGTTTCTTTTAGCAGGCCGGAACAGTAGCCCGCGGCTTTCGGCACGCAGCTGCTCGATGAAGGATGGGCGTTCGGAAAGTGGGTTGGTTGGCATGGGGGTAACGTTTACATCAAATTTAATTGATTGCAGCCGTTAATGTGCTGACAGTGTTTTGTCAGTAGGGTGAAATTATTGCAGGACTGAAATAGCGTGTAAACTAAAGCATGTGTAATGACTGAAAAATGGGAAGAAGCCCCTGATTTAAAGCTGGGGCGTTCGATTCCCCCCGTTCCGGCGCACCCCTCTCAGGAATAATAGCCCACATAAAAACAAAGAGGTCAAAAGCCCCGACGATATGAAGGCTATCATCTTTTTGCTTTTTTATATTAGTGATAGAGGCAGAGCCTCGTCAATTATTGTAGCCACGGGTTTCAACCCGTGGTAAAAAAAGAGAAAGCAAATAAGAACCATCGGTTCGGCCCATTTTTTCGGCATGTTGGTTGTCAATTGACGTTACCGCTACTATCGGATAAATGAGCAATATGCCCCGTGCCTACGGCACTCATGTTCGTTGCTCGTGATACCGCGGGTTGAAACCCGCGGCTACAATATGTATCGGGCCGATGGCCCTTTGCGGAGCGCCGCTTAATATCGGCATTGCGCAGTTAATTCCTTTGGTTTACAATGATTTATACATTGTCAAAAATCAAAGTCATTGATAGTCAACATGTTTCACAGCGTTCCGGGTGTTCCATGCGGAAAAATGGAACGCTTGCAGCCCGGTATGCCTATTTGGTTTGAATGTATCACATCATCTTCACCTGGTTAAAAAAGCGCTTTATTTAAGGAGCGCATAAATAACGTAAAGTGGTACCAGTATCGTCCACCCGTAATTTTTAAGCTCGGCACGGATAATTTTTAAAGCCCTGGTGAGATTGGCTTCCACTGCTTTTTCAGTAACGTTTATCTTAACCGCAATTTCATTGTTTTTCATACCAATTTCGCGACTATAGCGAAAGACCAACCGGCATCTCTCGGGCATTTCTTCTACTATACCATTGATATATTCCTGGAGAAACAGTGCATCAAGTTTCTCTTCGTCGCGGGTTAGCTCATTAAATTCATAATTTTTCCGGGCAAGCTCCGTCCGGTGAGTTTCGCGCTGGTAGTACTTATAAATACTGAATTTAACCGAGGTAGCTAAAAAAGCAGGCAGGTTTAACACCTCTACCACATTACGCCGCTCCCATAACGAAATAAAAACCTCGTGTACAATATCTTTTGATGCGATATTATCATTGCTATGGTTCCAGGCTATTAAAAGCATCTTTTTCCAATACCTTTTATAAACTTCGGTAAAGGCAGCATGATCATCCTCTTTCAATAAAAAGGTTAGTTCCTGGTCGGTATATAAGCTGTAATTCAACATACATAGATCTATACTGAATTACTTAAAGGAAAAAGGATCTTTTAAAATAGCTGAGGCTAATGCCGGATGAAGAGAAGTATTGTTTTTAATAGAAAACACACTGAACTTAAAAAGTTCCGCCTGGGGTAAAGCTCTTTTCATAAAACTAAGTTTAAATTAGGTTGGTCTGAAATGAAGATTTTTCAGATTTAATATACAAGAATACAAATTGTTATAGAATTGTAATAATTAAAAAAACTTTGTTTGGTCTTTCTATGTGTTGGCTTATGCTTTGGGATGATTAAAAATGTGGATTTTTAGCGTTAAAAATACAAGTCAGTTCCAATAAACTGAATTTAAAAACAAAAAAAAAGCACCCATTTACGGGTGCTCTCTCAGCCAGGCTTTGAATTAATTGATCAACTAAATCTCACTTCATGATTAATTCTTTTTATATAGATCATTATGGTTGCTCCATAGTATATAACGATTTAACTTCGTTGTCACTTAAAACCTTATTATAAAGATGGATGTCATCAAGGCTCCCTATAAAGAAATTACCACCATAATAAGCATTAGGACTGTTTGAGTCTGTTAAGTTATAGGACAGCTTAGGCAATTCATTACCAATGGCGATAGGTGGCGGCGAAACCAGGGTTGTAGGATCCCCTGTAATGTTAGCCGTTTTAACCAGGGCACCATTAATATAAAATTTCTCTGTACCATTTGTAAAGCTCGCTACAACCTGCGTCCATTGATCCAGTTTAACGGAAGGGCCGCCGTCATCCTGGTCATGGTCTCCCGTGCTGGTCATTACAGTAAGAAAGGGCAGGTTGCCTCCCTGCAATTGAAATTTATACCCGTTCCAGCGGTCTAACGAAAAAATATAATTTCCGTTACTGGCGGCATGCGGTTTAATCCAGGCGCAAATAGTAAAATTACTTGGGCGTAATGATGCCTGGTAAGGCACTTCAATATAAGCTCCGTTGTTAAAATCATAGGCGTTGTTTGCAACTCCGTAACGGTCGGCAGTTAAAACAGGCAAAGTAGCGCCGTCAACCGGGGCAACCCCATACGGACCTACCCAGCCAGTCTTTAACGTACCATCGTTGCCATTACCTGAAACGTCTTTAGCATTGCCATTAAAAGTCCAGGAAGCAACCAGGTTTGCGACCGAAATTTGCTGGATCAAATTAACGCTAAATTGTACGCCGGCACGGATAAGATTTGCCGAAGCGTTATTAACCTGCTGTTGTGTAAAAGAACCGGTTTTAACGCCGGTTGCTAACGTAAGCGCTGTCTGGAGCGCCTCTTTCGCTCCCGGGGAGTAATCCCCGGCTTGTTTCCCCTCAACAGACGCATTATAAACAGCTGTTAATGAATCAATTTGAGCGCTAAGTTTTGATTTATCGGAATTGTAATCAACCTTATCGCTGTGTTTTTTGCACGATTGTATTAAGGTTACCGTAGCGATCAGTATAATGATCGCCGCGATAGAATTTTTCATCTTTCTCATTGTTAAAAATTTAAAATTTCATAATTACTTACCTAATTTAAAATTAGTTTGTCTTTCACTTTCCGGAAT
>JAQBOS010000013.1 GCA_028287925.1 Mucilaginibacter sp.
GCAATGCGGGGGTACGCATCAGCTCCGATGGGTTTATAGGCAACAAGATCATCGTGATTGATGGTGGCAGTCCGCAGGCCCCCGAAGTGCAGGCAGGTGATGTTTTACAGGCCGAAAAACTAACATCAACAGATGATATGATTAAAACCCTGCAGCAAAACAACCAAAACCTGCTCTCTATTACTACCGATTTTAAAGTTTTAAGTCATAAAATATTGCAGGGTAAGGGCACTATTGGCACTTTGCTGGCCGATAGCCTGATGGGCGAACAACTGCGCAAATCAATGGCGAACCTGCAGGCTGCAACCACAAGCGCTGCTCACCTAGCTACCCAGCTCGACCATTTCAGTGCTAAAATGAACACCAAAGGCGGCTTTGCCGATAAAGTGCTTACTGATACGGTAGCATTTAGCCGGATAAAAGCTGCTGTTACGCAATTACAACAGGCCGCTGCCAACGCATCAACTTTAACCGATAATTTGAACAAGGCAAGTAATAAACTAAATAGCACCGACAATGCCATGGGCGTTTTACTGAACGACCCAAAAGCTGCCGCACAGGTTCAAAGCACCTTTAATAATTTACAGCAAAGCTCTATCAAACTGAATGATGATCTTGAAGCGCTCCAGCACAACTTTTTGTTGAAGGGATTCTTTAAAGACAGGGCGAAGGCAAAAGCGGACAGTCTTAAAAAGAAGTGATCAGAGGTTAGAGACCAGAGATTAGTTAAAAAATAAAACTAATCTCTGATCTCTAATTAACTATTCTCTATTTCCCAAATATATCACCCGCCTTACGCTGTTCAGGTGTTAGCGTTTGCCAGTTCTGATAGCAGGCATTCAGGTAAGGCAGCAAATCAAATCGTTTATCGGTGTACTCTTTAACATCGGGGGTATATAGCAGCAAAAAATCATCCATATCCGTACCTTTTAATGGTACATACTTGCTCACATTTAATGGGGTAAATATACTGCTGATGTGTTCGCTTATTTCACGCTCTTTGGCAGATTGCGCGGCTTTTCGTTTTTTATGCTCATCCTTTGTCCAGTAGTGTAAGCGGATAGCAATGCCTCCTTTATAATTCAAATTTTCGTCCCGCTGATAAACAACTGGTTGCCCATGAAATTGCGGATCATAATACTGTATTGCATTAGGATTCGCTTTTGCCCTGCCGCTGGTATCGGTAATGGTTACCTGATTTAACTGCGTAGTTTTGGGGGTCAAAAAAATCTCGCGGGCATGCATGTCAGTTAACAATATGGTATCAGGCTGATAGGAAAATGCGTTAAAAACAAGCAGATCGCCTGGTTTTGCGGCTATAGCAAACTGCCCGTCGCTGCCGGTTATTGTTTTTAGTTTATTGGCCAGGTTCTCAATCCTAACGGCATGCAACACTACCCGGGTTTTACTTTCCAGTACCCGCCCGCTAAATACAGACTGGCCACGAACCGTTAACACTCCAAAAAAGCAAAAGCAAATGATAAGTAGATTTCTAATCATGCGTAAATATAACTTAAACGGTAATTATTTTTATAGTGATAACAATATTTAACATTTGGGGTTAGAGATTAGAGACTTATTAATTAGAGGTTAGTTAGTAATAAAAAAAACTTACGAAGTTTTGAAAACTTCGTAAGTTTGATCGGGTGGCTAATAAAACTTTTCAAATAAGAATTATTTATCCTCTTCTCCTTTAGCTGATTTTGAATCACCTGCTTTCTCACCACTCGCCTCGTTAGCCACCTGCAGTTTTTTCAACATTTCTGAACCAATTAAAGCATCTATCATCCCGTTACCACCACCATCTTTGCCACTCACCAATATATCAGGTACTAATTTGATACCATGACTCGCCAACGCTTCGGCTACACGTACAATGGCATATTGCTCAGTACCCATGGCCTCGGTTTTTTGTTTGGTAACTTCGGCTTCCGATAAACCTATCGCCTTAATTTTGGCGGCTTCGGCAATACCATTTACTTCAGTAGCATTGGCATCGGCCTTTGCATTAACAGTTTTGGCTTCGGCATCGGCCTTTGCTATCGTGATCCTTACCTCAGCATCAGCTTTTGCGTTAATGGTTTTGGCTTCGGCCTCACCACGTGAAGCGGCAACTTTTGAAGCGGCCATCTGGGTATTTATTTCCACCTGGCGGGTCGATTTTACAACCTCAGGCTGCATATCCGCACCTGCTTTAGCGCTTTCAAACTCCTTACGCTCAATTTGTGCATGACGTTGGATCTCGTAAGTCACTTTTTCCTGTTCGGCTAATTTACGATCGGTTAAAGTTTTCATCAACGCTGGCGGAGGCACAATGTCACCAATCAACGTATCAACCCCAACCACGTTATAATCATTCAAAACCTTGCTGATGTGCATTTTTGCATCATCCTGCCTTTGGATCCTATTGGCTAAAAACTCTATCACGTCGCTCTTTTGTGCCGAGTTACGGAAATAGTTGGCAATAGTAGGTTCCAGCACCTGCGAAACCAGGTTTTTCATGTTACCGAAACGGGCAATCACTTTTGGCGCTTCATTTCTTGGAATATGGATGATTTGCGAAACATCCAAATTAAATGTAAAACCATCGGATGAACGTACAGTAATGGTACATAAGTTTTTATCCAGCTCATGCGCTTCTGTGCGGCTATCTGCCCAATTTAGCACAATGTTGGTTGTAGGCACCACTTCAACCGCATGGGTATAAATATTTACCGGGTGCTTACCAGGATCAAGCGGCTGATCCCATACACCTTTTTCATTACGCTTAACAATGTTTCCATGCTTAAACGCGTCTCCACTGGTATCTTTCCCTTCCGGGCCAACAAAGGAGTTTACCACACCAACGTAACCAATCGGAATGTAGATCATATCCACTTGCTCCACAATAACAAACCAAGGGTTCAGGTAATAAGTACCGGCAAGAATCACGTCCTCCTGCAAACCTTTCATACCTCCTGCATTAATAAATGCCATTGGGTCCTGGTAGTTTTTATGGCCAACTACTGATACACCGGCAATTTCACCTTTGTCAAGCGGCTCGCCATCAAGCGTGGTAACAATACCTACCTTGTTTTCGTGGATCTGGGTGATCGGCACCATCACTATCTCAAACAAAAAGGTATTGATCCTGTAACTACCAGGCGTTAAAAATGCAGCTTGCGGACCTTTCTGTCCCTTGTTATCCAAAAACGCAATAGCATCCTGGAACTTGTCGCAATCGACAGGCTTACCCAATACACGGCCCATGTCCATGGGCGCACCATCTTTCGCTTTAACCAGGCCAAGCTTACCCTGTTCAATAATGGTAAAAGATTCCATGGTAATGGTGTATTGCCATGGCCACATGCCCCAATACAAACCCGGCGCCAGCGCTTTGGCCTGCATACCGGCTTCACCATTTATAGCAATAATACGACCGTCGGGCAAACGCTTACTGCCCGAAAGGGCATACTTTTTCACCACTAAGCCAATCCGGTCATCCGGCACGATGATCATACCGAAGAAAACGCGCAGTACAAATTTGTACATCACAAAAACTACTATGACAGGCAGTACCCACCACAGTGAAACAAGAAGTTGTTGGTTCATTTTTTTTAGATTGAAAATTTTTTTGAAATATTCCGGAGCCCTTGAGGTGCGGGCCTTTACAAACACTTACAGCATTAATCCGTAGTACCTTGGCTGTATAGTAATATTTAGATGACAAGGATTACCGGTTGTTACAAAAAGTGTGATAAATTTCATCAAATATGCCTTATGCTTTTATTATACGCAAACATTACAAAAAATAATATATCAACAATTGTAAACAATTAGCCAGGGGCAGTAGTTACTGTTATATCCAATATAAACGGCCATGAAAACAACAAGCAAAAAACCTGGCGAGCATAAGGGAATCTCAAAGCATGATGATCCGCATGAAAACCTTAAAACAGATTTCCCGCTGAGTGAAAAAGACGAAGTAAAACAGGCAGAAGAAAAGATGCGAAAACGAAGAAAGCATATTTTGTAACGGCAGAGACGCAATACTTTGCATCTCCTGACATTAAATGCCCTTATTCATCAACTCCTGGAAACAATCAATATACTGCCCAATATGCAAACCATCAACCAAAGCATGGTGAACATGAACCGACATTGGCATTGATCGTTTTCCATTACTCACCGTCATTTTACCAAATGAGATGCTGGGGCAGCTATCCTTGCCTGAAAACATACGGGCATGAGAAATGGATGTAAAATTTATCCAGGGCAGGGATGAAAAGCGGATCAGGTCCATCCGTGTTTCTCTGAGTAAGTTGGTTGAATTTTGCACTTGCTGAACTTCTTCGTTTGCAGCGGCAATATATTCATCAAATGATGGGTGGTATGCTATATAACCAAAGCCAAAAGTTCCATTGCTGCGGCCAATGGTCGAGCCGGCATTTATCTGGTCGTAAATAAACACCTCATCCCCATCAATCCGAAGTTTAAATGGCTCGGTAACCTGTGCGGCAGCTAATGCCTTATAGAGTGTATAAAGAAAAAATGACACACCTTTTTCTTTGGCAAATTTATAAGCGGTGGTGCAATCAATATTTACACAAACCCCATAAAAAGGCTCTTCAAACTTGCTGAAGAAATTAAAATGTTCTTTACGCGCCCAGTTTTCAAGGTCAAATTTTTGTCGCATGGGCGCAAAAATAGGATATTTTTGACAAGCTTGGCCAAAAAGACTTGTCGTTCTTCGTACTTGCTATCTTTGCCAAGTTTCAAAGCAGTCAGATTTACGAAGTTTTGAAAACTTCGTAAATCTTTATACTCCTCTCATCATTTTCCCATTCAGATTTTCCAGAATTTATATCTCAGAATGACAAAGAAAATCCGAAATCGAAATTCCGAAATCCGAAATTAAAATAGCTCCAGCGTTACTGCTGATTTAGCCGGCATCACCACCACTAAATTATCACCATCTTTCTTAGCGCCTTTAAAATTTTCAAGCTGCAGCTTGTTGGGCTTATCAAATGTATTGATATCAGTAATATTGGCCGATGTAAGGATTTGGCCTGTTACCGATTTCCATTTAAGATCCTTCAGGCTGGTGCTTATGGTAATATTATTATGCGGATCAAGATTTGTGAGTGATATGTGTACCTTGCCCTGTGCATCCTGCGATGCTGAAACATTTATTGCAGGGATCTTTTTATCACCCATCACATAATCAGGCGAGGTTAGCTGCATTGGTAAATATTTAGCATCCTGGTGCACTTTGTACATATCAAATATGTAATAAGTTGGGGTCAGCAACATTTTCTCCTTATCAGTAAGGATAAGCGACTGTAAAACATTGATAGTTTGCGCCAAAGCAGCCCCCTTAACCCTATCACAATGGTTATTAAAAATATTAAGATTTGTTGATGCGATCAGAGCATCGCGCAGGCTGTTCTGCTGGTATAAAAAGCCGGGATTTGTTCCGGGTTCAACATCGGTCCAAACGCCCCATTCGTCAACCACCAATGCTACCTTTTTCTTCGGATCATATTTATCCATAATGGCGGCATGTTTGGTAACAAGCTCCTCCATTTTCAAACATTTCACCATCGTTTCAAAATACTCGCTCTCATTAAAGCTCGTAGCTGATCCTTTATGTCCCCAATCGCCGGTTGGCACGGTATAATAATGCAATGAAATGCCCCACATATCCCAGTTAGAAATATTTTTCATTATTACCTCAGTCCAGTTATAATCATCAGAATTCGGACCACTGGCTATTTTTTTCAAGGGTGCTCCGGGATAATTTTTTGCAAATGCCGCATATCTCTTATATTCATTGGCATAAAATTCAGGCGTCATGTTACCACCACATCCCCAGCTCTCGTTACCTATCCCCCAAAAAGTAACTTTATACGGGTCAGGGTGGCCATTTTGCTTCCGCATTTCCGCAACCGTGCTCGTGCTGTTTGAGTTTGTATATTCAATCCATTTCGACATTTCCTCAACCGTACCGCTGCCAACATTTGCAGCAATATAAGGCTCGGTGCCAAGCAGGCTGCAAAGCTCAAGAAACTCATGAGTACCAAAGCTGTTATCTTCTGTTGTGCCGCCCCAGTTGGTGTTTACCATCCGTGGCCTTTGTGCCGTTGGGCCAATACCATCGCGCCAATGGTATTCATCGGCAAAACAACCGCCGGGCCAGCGCAGGCTGGGGATCTTTATTTTTTTTAACGCATTAACCACATCCAGCCTGATCCGATCCTGCTTTTCAACCGGTAATGATTTATCAACCCAAAAGCCGCCATAAATGCCATGCCCCAAATGTTCGGCAAACTGGCCATAAATGTATTTGCTGATGGTTAGCTTTGAATCATTGCTGATTGCAAGGCTTGCAGTTTCCTGCTGACTGTACGCGCACATTGCCATACAGATGAAGCATAAGGTAAGAATTTTCTTCACGATAATTTAGTTGGTTTAATAATTGTAAAAATAACACTTAAAACAAATAAATGAAATTTTATTTAAATTAGATGCCATATGATGAAAATAAAATTTGTTATCGTGCTATTATGTTATTGCTGCGTAATCAGCTGTAACCCATCGGTAAATGCAGGGGGGCTTTATGGCAAATGGGATTATATTAAGATTGAGCACCCTAAGGGAGACTCGCCGGATTTACAAGCGGATGAACTGAAGCGACAAGGCGCATCTATTGAATTTTCAAAAGATAGTACCTATGTGATCATGTGGGCCGGAAAACCATTATCACATGGCAAATTTGTTGCCGATGGCGATCAGATCATGATCAATGAAGATTTACCGGATGGCACAACACGCAGCTTTCCTTTTTATATTGCTAAAGCGAGTGATAAGGAACTTGTATTTGAAACAAAAACGGGGACAAATGCAAAGGTGACGGCGGTGAGGGAATAGACCATTTGGGATAAGCTGCTAAATTTTAAAGAAATAATATAGCTTTGGCTATAGACTTATCATATTAAAAATGGGAAACGACTATCACGAATTATTAATTGAGATAAAACAGGAATTTGAAATTCGCAGAATAAATGCAAGACATGCAGTTAATACAGAGTTAGTTAACCTTTATTATTTTGTTGGACAAAAAATCATTGAACGACAAGAGCAACATGGTTGGGGTAAATCAATTGTTGAACAATTAGCGAAAGATTTACAAACGACTTTTCCTGGCAATAACGGCTTTTCCGCGCGCAATCTTTGGGATATGCGACGTTTATATGAAAGATATTCGCCTTATCCAAATCTGCGACAAGTTGTCGCAGAAATCCCCTGGGGGCATCATTTACTTATCCTTAATAAAACTAATCTGATTGAAGAAGCTGAATTTTATATAAAACAAGTCTCAACAAACGGATGGAGCAGGAATGTGTTATTAAATTTCATTAAATCAAACGCGTATAATGCAAGTTTAAAGGAAGGGAAGCAAAATAATTTCACGACAACTCTTCCAACGTATTTAGCAGAAGAAGCAATTAAGAGTGAATATAGTCTTGAATTTTTAGGAATATCAGGACGAGTAAAAGAGAGGGAACTTGAAAATAAAATGATTGAACATATTAGGGACATGTTACTGGCAATGGGTTATGGATTTACTTATATGGGGAATCAATATAAAATCAAATTAGGCAGAAACGAATATTTTATAGATTTACTTTTTTATCATAGATTTTTACAATGTATGGTTGCTGTAGAACTAAAGGTGGGCAAGTTTGAACCTGCTCATGCTGCACAGCTTAATTTTTATTTGGAAATTTTAGATAATAGCATTAAACAATCACACGAAAACCCATCAATTGGCATTTTGTTATGCGCGGAAAAGGATAACCTGGAAGTAGAATACGCTTTAAGGGTCACGAATAAACCTATTGGAGTAGCGGAATATAGTTTAACGAGAAAATTACCTAAAACTCTGGAAAAAGCATTACCGGATGCTGATGAACTAAAAGAACTATTAAAATGAATCAGTCTTGGATTTTCTTGAATAAAAAGCATTTGCATGAGTTGAAAGTAAGAACATTGTCAACAAAGTGATTATTCACAAAATCACTAATAAACTTCAAATAAAAAGGTGATACTTAATCAAAAAACTGCACTTACTACTAAACAACAAAATTATGCCGGAGATGAATATTTTGATTCGGACTACAGCAGAAAGGGAAACGCTTTTTATAGCCTTATATAAAAGCGCGTTTCCGTCTGTAGCGCGATACATCAGCAAAATGGGTGGTTCTTTTGACGAGGCGAAGGATCTTTTCCAGGATACACTGGTAATCTATTACGAAAAAGCGGCAGCTTCGGCTGTTTCAATTAACAGTAATGAGAAAGCTTACTTGATAGGCATCAGCAAACATTTATGGCTCAGAAAGTTTAAGGACAATAACCGCACGACCACAATTGATGGTTTTGATATCACAATTGATGCCGATGAAGATCATCCATCTGAATCAAAGCTGATGCATTTTTTAGAGACCGCCGGTAAAAAGTGTATGGAATTGCTCCGCTCCTTTTATTACGACCAGCTTCCGCTTGCCAATGCGGCCAAATTATTCGGCTTTTCGGGAGTACGGTCAGCAACCGTACAGAAATATAAATGTTTGGAAAAAGTAAGAGAAACCATTAAAGAAAGATCATTGACCTATGAGGACTTCCTTAATTGAAACCGAACAGATAGAGGCGCACCTGCTGCAGCTTTCAAACCCCGGCGATGCGCTGGTGTTTGAAGCAAAGCTATTGCTCGACGATGAATTGAGCGATAAGCTATACTGGCAAAAATCAGCATACAATATGGTAAAGCAATATAGCCGGAACCAGCTAAAAAAAGAAATCGAAGCCGTACATCAAACGCTCTTCAGGGAAGCAACACATAAAAGCTTTAGTGAAAAAATAAGGCAGATCTTTTCAAAACGATAACCCAATAAATTATGAATATCGATAAAAATGAATTCCGCAAATTTGCGGTGGGGCATTGCCATGTCAAAACCCAGCCGCTTGATAATTACATTGCCGCAGTTTCGGGCAGTAGTCCGCTAATGGCACAAACACCCTATATTACCGAAGAACGAGAGCTGCGGGTGGCCCAAATGGATGTTTTTTCGCGTCTGATGATGGACAGGATCATATTTTTAGGAAACGCGGTGGATGACAATGTAGCCAACATCATCCAGGCCCAGTTGCTGTTCCTGCAGTCAACCGATCCTAAAAAAGACATCCAGATGTACATCAATTCCCCCGGAGGCTCAGTTTATGCCGGCTATGGTATTTATGATACCATGCAGTTAATTAGCCCGGATGTTGCTACCATTTGTACCGGACTGGCGGCATCAATGGCATCGGTGCTGTTATGTGCAGGCGCGGCAGGCAAGCGTGCAGCTTTAACCCACTCAAGAGTGATGCTCCATCAGCCGCTGGGTGGTGTGCAGGGCCCGGCATCTGATATTGAAATAACCGCCCGCGAAGTGTTGAAAATTAAAAAAGAGCTATATACCATCCTCTCCAAACACAGCGGCCAGGAATACCAAAAGATCCACGATGTATCAGACCGCGACTTCTGGATGGATGGCGCCGAAGCAAAAGAATTTGGGCTAATTGATGAGGTGCTGGGAAGTGTTCATGGTTGATGAGAAGTTCATAGTTGATGGTTCATGGTTCATAGCCGAAAAAAGAGTAGTTGGTAGTGGCAAGTAGCAGTAAAGATAAATGGAACTATCCGCGGCACTGCAATACTATGCACCAATTGCAGCTAGCATGATCTATGAACCATCAACTATGAATTAATGAGCGCCAACCTGGTCAATCGCTTCAACCGGTTGTTTAATATTTCTTCTGCCTATTATCAACACGAACAACGCTAATACTGCTGCAGTTGCCATTAACCCGGCCATAGGGATGGTACTGCGGCTTTTAAACATACTTACTACTATAGATGTAAGCGTACCCATAGCCATTTGGAGCGCACCCATCAAGGCTGCAGCAGTACCCGCATTTTTTGCAAATGGCGCAAGCGACAATGCCGCCGTGTTTGGATAAGTAATGCCTACACAGCATAAAAAGGCAAATACAGTAACGATAGTTCCATAAATCCCCAGCCAGTTGCCGGTTGATCCAATTACGAAGATAATACCAATGATTACCATTGCAGGCAGGGTTACATTTACTATTTGCTCACTTTTATATCTGTTGGTCAGCATGCCATTGAGTTGGCTGGAGCCGATAAAGCCAATTGAAAGTAACGCGAAGATCCACCCATAAACTTTACTGCTGATACCATACACGTCCATAAAAACAAAAGGTGAGGCGGCCAGGTAAGCAAATAAGCCGGAGAAACCTATGGCCCCGCAAACAGCATAGGTATAAAATTGCGGATGTTTCATTACCGACCAAAAACTGGTGATAATTGGAACAGGTTTTAATGAATATGAAGGATCAGGCTGATAACTTTCGGGTAAAAAGAAGATCACTGCTAAAAGAATAAAAAAGGCAATCCCGGCCAGGATTAAAAATATTAACTGCCAGCCAAATGCTGCGGTAATATAGCCGCCAATTGTAGGCGCAAGCATGGGTGATACACCTAATATCAGGATCAGCAGGGCAAATACTTTGGCATTGTCTTCTACCGGAAAAATGTCACGTACCATGGCCATTGCGGCTACCGTTGCTGCACAGCTGCCTATGGCCTGGATAAAGCGCAGCACGATCAATTGCTCTATCGACCCAACAAAAAAACAACCGATAGATGCCACAATGTAAAGCACCATACCGATATACAAGGGCTTCTTACGGCCAAACCTGTCGAGCAACGGACCATATAACAGTTGCCCCGCCGAGATCCCGATAAAGAAACCGGATAAGGACAGAGAAACCCGGGCGGTAGTAGTATGCAATGATTTTGCAATAGCCGGAAAACCCGGAAGATACATATCAATTGAAAAAGGCGCGATAGCTGTAAGCGCTCCTAATATAAGTACAAGTAAAAAATAACGTTTTGAAGTCATAGAAAATTATATTGCCCAACTGCGTTTGTTTGGGCTTACTAAGATAGAAATGCTTTTTCAGGATAGCGTTCATACTACACTATGAACCAATAAACATGACCTGGAAATTACTTTGTCCGCGCACCGGCCATTTTATCATAGCTGACTGTGAAGACACAGCTTTCAGAAAGATTGATATTTGTAGGTACCATGACCCATCAACTATGAACCATGAACCTAGCTCATAACTCACAATTAATCATCCAGCTAACACCGTAGCTATCCGTAACCTGCCCGAATAAGGCACCCCAAAATTGTTGTTCCAGCGGCATGGTAACTTTCCCACCTGCGGCCAACTGATCAAATATGGAACGCGCCTGTGCCTCATCAGTAAGACCGATACTGAGGTAAATGCCGTTGCCATGATCTACAGGCTGGCCGGGCATCCCGTCGGAGAACATCAGCATGTTGTCACCAAATTCCAGGCGCGCATGCATAATTTTATCCTGGTAGTTGGCTTCTGCAGGAAACATTTCGCCGAAACGGTTCAGGTCACTGACGGTGCCATTGAAAACTTTCTGATAATAGTTCAGCGCCTCCTCAGTATTACCGGGGAAGTTTAAATATGGAATTAGTTTCATTGCTGGTTTGTTTTTACTAAAGTACAAAGATTTTTATCGCCGGGAATTTCAAAGTGGAATAATGTTGCTATTTTAGTTCCGTAACAATTAAAAAAAACGGCCACAATTACATGATACTACTAACCATCCTGTTCTGCATCGTTTTATTGGTCATATTAGTTAGCTGGGCAAAGGTAAACCCCTTTGTTGCATTTCTTATAGTTTCCATAACTGCCGGTTTATTATTGGGCATCCCTTTGGAGAATATAACCAAATCAGTACAAAAAGGATTGGGTGATACCTTAGGCACTATAACAATAATAATATGCCTTGGGGCCATGACGGGCAAACTTGTTGCCACAAGTGGCGCGGCACAAAAAATTGCCGAAGTGCTGGTTAACCTATTTGGGGTGAGATACATTCAGTGGGCGTTGGTAGTAGTAGGTTTTATTGTAGGCATACCGCTTTTTTATAATACCGGCTTTGTACTGATGGTGCCGCTGATATTTTCGGTAGTATATAAATATAAATTGCCTGCCGTATATATTGGTTTACCTATGCTGGCTGCTTTATCTGTTACGCACGGCTTTTTGCCACCCCACCCCTCGCCTACCGCTCTTGTTGGCATGTTTCATGCCAATATGGGAAAAACGCTGGTTTATGGAATAATGCTGGCTATACCTGCAATTATATTGGCTGGCCCGGTATTTGCAAGCACACTAAAAAAAATACCTTCGAGCCCGCTGGCAACTTTCAGGGCCGAGGAGCTTCCTGCCGATAAACTGCCTGATGCACTGAACAGTTTTCTGACAGCTTTACTTCCGGTTATCCTGTTGATGGCAAGCGCATTTTATCTTAATACAGACCATAGCACCGGGGCTTTGCATAAACTCGTTACATTTATTGGGGATGCCCCTATTGTGATGCTGATTTCGTTCATTTTTGCCACTTATTCATTAGGAATTAAGCAAGGGATAAGCATGAAGAAACTAGCTGACCTATACGGCGATGCGATAAAAGATATTGCGGGCATCCTGCTTATAATAGGAGGGTCAGGGGTTTTTAAACAGGTGCTGGTAGATAGTGGCGCTGATAAAGATATAACCGCCATACTACAAAGCTTTCATCTGCAGCCGCTGGTAATGGGCTGGTTACTTGCTGCCATTATCCGTATCAGCCTGGGTTCGGCTACTGTGGCGGGATTAACCACAGCAGGAATTATTTCAACTATGATAGTGAATGACCATAGCATCAACCCTAATTTAATGGTGTTGTCAATTGGAGCCGGAAGTTTGGCTTTTTCGCACGTAAACGATGGTGGATTTTGGATGTTTAAGGAGTATTTTAACCTTTCCATAAAAGATACCATTAGATCGTGGTCGTTAATGGAATCTATAGTTTCAGTTGTAGGGTTGATTGGGGTTTTGGTTTTGAATCAAATAGTGTAGATGGGCAAAAAAGCAGAGGCCTCGTGCGATTCCCTCCTCGGGGAGGGCAGGGAGGGGTTTCTACATGAGACAGGTAAAAAAGCGATGTCAAAAATAATCCCATATAACAAAAACTTAAAAGCCCTCGCTCGCAAACTTCGAAAAGACATGACTTTTGGAGAAGTTTTATTGTGGAATGAATTAAAGGAAGACAAACTTTGGGGCTTTGATTTTGACCGGCAAAGATGTATCGATAATTATATAGTTGATTTTATTGCAAAGAACTTATGCTTGCGATTGAGGTTGATGGAATGTCCCATAATCATGAAGAAGCTTTTATTAAGGATGAGACGAGACAAAGGACATTAGAAGATTTAGGGGTAAAATTTATCCGTTTTACAGAAGCTGAAACGAAAACTGACATGCAAAATGTGATAAGAGGGATTGAAGGTATTATACTTGAAATCATTAAAAGGATAAAAGCATTCGTTTACCTAAAGAGTTTGATCTTGCATCGTTGGAATGATGGAGAAACCCCTCCCTGCACCCTCCCAAGGGAGGGAATCGGACGGGGCCATGCTTTTTGCATTACTCACCCATGTACTATTTCTTGAGTTTTCTCTTTTAAATTGTGCTCCTTTTCCAATTCCTCAAAATATTTTTTCCTTACCACGCTCGACATTTTATGATCACCAGTGTGGCTCCAGCCGGGTGGCATAAAAATATATAATACCTTGTTCTTAATACCAGGGGCTTTTGCAACATCTTTGCCCAGGGCAACTATCTCCCCAAAATAGGCATCCAAAAAGCTATGTGGTTTCATTGGTCTTGAAATACCGTATTCAATAGGCATACTGCGGTCCTCGGGTTCATAGGTACCAAATACCTTATCCCAAATGTTTAGCAGGTTACAAAAATTAGTATCCATGTACCTGGGGTTTTTAGCATGGTGCACCCGGTGATGTGATGGCGTAAGGATGATCTTGTTTAAAAATCCGAACCGCGCATCCTGTACTAAATTTTCGCCGATATGGATAAAAGCCCCCCAGGTGCCATCAACAAACATAATTACAAATAGCATAGCGGGATTAACACCCAGTAAAATGCAAATGGTGGTACGGATCACATCGGCATACGGTCCCTCTAAAAAGAAATGGGCATAAGTTACCGATAAGTTCATACTTGCCGGGGCATGATGGGTTGAGTGCAGGCACCATAAGATCCGTACTTTATGCGCCAGAAAGTGATAAATAAAATGCGAAAATTCCCAAACTATATAGCCGTAAATAAACCAATACCAGGTAAACGTAAGTTGTAAAATGGCATATTTTGCAAACAGTCCAATACATAGGCCAACCATGGCAAAAGAGATCAGCCTGCCAACAAATGCATTTAATACATAGGTAAAGAACGATATTTTATAATCTATCACTTTAAACCGCTTATAAAAAGCAGCCCTTATAATTTCAATAACCAATAAAAACGGGATAAGCGGGCCTAAAACCGAAGTTATACCATGATAGGTTAACAGCTCAGTGTAATTACCGGTTTTTATAATATCAATCAAATTACCAAAGCCAAAAAATCCGGTGATTTCACCCCAAATTGCTTTTAAAAAATCCATATTTAAAAATATCAGGTTATTAGTTAACCGCAATTTACAATTAACACGCTATAAAAATATAGGTTTTTTTAATCAAAATCGAGGTTAAACTTAGCTTTCAGCTCCGCAAGAGCAGGATTTTTGGCTGCCATATGCTGAAATTTTTCTGATGCGGTGTAGGGCCTTTTTACAACCGCTACTTCATCAATCCGGGCATTAATTTCAATATCAAAGTTCTTTAAAGTGGTGCGTAAATAGTTTAACAAGCTGGGCCGTTCATCTCTGAACAAATTTTCCTGTACCTTATTCTCCACTAAAACTTCGTAAGAATTTGCACCAAGTAGCTTTGGGGGATTAATTGTAAAAATGGTGAGCAAATTCTTCTTGCCATCGGCTTTCATCCTGGCCGCATAATCGCTCCAGCATTTTAAAAGTTGATCAGGCGTATAATCGTTTTTGGCATCACCTTTAATATAAGGGTCTTCCTCCTCCAGCATGGCTTCCTTGGTTTTACCAACATCTTTTAACGACGGTATTTTCACCGAGCCTGTGGCCGATTGCAAATTAGGGATAAATATTTTTGGCTTTTCAGCGGCAGCTTCTTCTTTAACAGTTTCTTTTGCCGGGGCCTGCGTAACAGGCTGTTCAACAGCAGCCTGGCTTGATTGAACATTGTTTACTGCCGGTGTTTCAACAGCCGTTTTTCGCTCCGTTTCAGGGGCTATTGTTGCGGAATCAGGTTTTTTTTTAATTGCCCCTCTGCTGCGGGCATTGCATTTAGCGGCGTAACCGCCAAATTAAAGACGGAGAGCAGGTTACACATTTTTAGTAAAGCCAGCTCAACCTGCAACCGCTGGTTCTTGCTTAGCTTATAGCTCAGATCGCATTGGTTGGCAATGTTCATTGCCGAAAGCAGGAACGACACTGATGATGCCTGCGATTGCTGCAGGTATTTGTTTTTGATACCATCGCTTACTTCCAGCAGCTTTAAAGTGGCCTGGTCTTTACTTACCAGCAGGTTGCGGAAATGTTCAGACAAACCCGAAATAAAATGCGCACCATCAAACCCGCGCGAAAGGATCTCATCAAACAGCAATAATGTTTTGGCATTATCCTCGTTCAACAGCCGGTCGGTTATATTAAAATAGTAATCGTAATCAAGTATGTTAAGGTTATCAATAACCGAACGATAAGTTACATTACCGCCAGAAAAGCTGACGATCTGGTCAAACATTGATAAAGCATCACGCAAACCGCCATCTGCTTTTTGGGCAATAATATGCAATCCATCAGGCTCGTAGCTAATGTTTTCTTTTTGTGCTATAGATGCCAGGTGGGCAGCCATATCCTCCACACGGATGCGGTTAAAATCAAAGATCTGGCAACGCGAAAGTATGGTTGGCAGGATCTTATGCTTCTCTGTAGTAGCCAGGATAAAAATGGCATAGTGCGGCGGCTCTTCCAGCGTTTTTAGGAACGCATTAAAAGCTGCCTGCGACAGCATGTGCACCTCATCAATAATATAGATCTTATACCTTACAGCCTGTGGCGGGATCCGTACCTGTTCAATCAAACTGCGGATATCGTCAACCGAGTTATTAGAGGCGGCGTCAAGCTCATGAACATTAAAAGAATTACCGTTTTGGAACGACAGGCACGAATTACAAACACCACAAGCCTCGCCATTTGGCTGCAAATTTTCGCAGTTTATGGTTTTTGCGAGGATGCGCGCACACGTAGTTTTGCCCACGCCACGCGGACCGCAGAACAAAAATGCCTGCGCCAGCTGATTATTTTTAATGGCGTTTTTTAACGTGTTGGTTATATGTTGCTGACCAACAACGCTTTCAAAAGTAACCGGGCGATATTTGCGTGCCGAAACAATAAAATTATCCACAGCTACTAAGGTAGTAACAATAAATTTATGTGTTATAAGATTTACGAAGTTTTTGAAACTTCGTAAATCTGGCGGAGCCGATAATTTTTTTAAATTTGTTTAAGGGAACCGACTTATGCAACTTTCAGATCTGGATTTAACTAAAACTTATACTTATGCCGATTATTATAGCTGGACTTTTGATGATTGCGTAGAACTGATAAACGGTAAAATATTTAACTTGGATTCCTCTCCGGGTACTGAACACCAGCGACTGTCAGGCAGAATTTTGAGTTCGTTTTATAATCATTTAAAAGGTAAGCCGTATAAGGTTTTTGCAGCCCCCTTTGATGTTCGCTTACCGGGACATTCAAAGAATGATGAGGATATCTTTAACGTTGTACAACCAGATCTTTGTGTTATTTGTGATCGTTCAAAAATTGACGAAAGAGGTTGTATTGGCTTACCGGATATTGTAGTTGAAATATTATCGCCTGGAAATAATAAAAAGGAACTCCGAAATAAATTTGAAGCTTATGAAGAGGCCGGCGTGCTTGAATATTGGATTATTAATCCCACAGAAAAAAATCTTTTGCAATATATTCTTATAGAAGGACGTTTTCAAGCGGCAAGGCCATTTACTATTGATGATGAATTAACTACGTCCATCCTCCCCGGATTCACATTAACTATCGACGAACTTTTTACTGATCAGATTTAATCACTGGCATTTTCATTCTGACTACTTTAAGGGTAAATTGAAGCTTACAGACTGTACAGGACAGTCGTTTATTTTAATTCCATATTTTTGAAGAACAAACACTATTCTGTCCAGTTATTCAACCTTACTGATTAAAAATCATTTTTATCAACAGCTATTGATGCCCGCTACATTGCCAAAAAACCCGCCATTCAACAAAATCCTGGTTTGTATAATATTAATCTTAAGCTTGGCATATGTTAATGCTTCAGCAAAGATCACCGGCTTAAAATGCGAATATCTTATCAACCCTATTGGCATGGATTCCCCCCGCCCTCGTTTAATGTGGATTATGGACGATGCAAAACAGGGCGCAAAACAAACAGCTTACCAGCTATCTGTAAGTACAGATTCAGTTGAGTTGAGCAAAGGTATTGCCAACACCTGGCAAACGGTAAAAGTGATATCAAACAATAATCGGGTAAACTTTAATGGCAGGGCATTACAGCCATATACAAAATACTACTGGCGGGTTTCGGTTTGGGATAAGGATGGAAAAAGCAACACATCAGCAATAGCCAGCTTTGAAACCGGCTTAATGGATAAAAGTAACTGGAAAGGTACCTGGATCAGTGATAATAATGATGCAAGCGCAAAGCCCGCGCCGTATTTCCGCAATAGTTTTGATCTTACAAAAAAAATCAGATCAGCCCGTGCATACATTGCGGTTGCAGGTTTATACGAACTTTATATCAACGGCGAAAAAATCGGCAATCACCGGCTCGATCCCATGTACACCCGGTTTGACAGGCGCACGCTGTATGTTACTTATGATGTTACAGCACAACTTCAAAGCGGAAAAAATGCCGTTGGGGTACTATTAGGTAATGGCTGGTACAACCACCAAAGCACCGCTGTATGGTTTTTTGATAAATCGCCTTGGCGCAATCGCCCGGCTTTTTGCCTGGACTTAAGAGTAACCTATGAGGATGGCACAACAGAAACTATATCATCAAACAAAAAATGGAAAACAGCCTTAAGCCCAATAGTTTTTAACAGCATTTATACAGCTGAGCACTACGATGCCCGTCTTGAACAACACGGATGGAATACCGCCAAATTTATTGATACAGCCTGGAAATCCGTCATTAACCGCCAGGCCCCTTCACTTAATATAGTTGCCCAAACCATGCAGCCCATCCGCGCGGTTGAAAAGATCCCGGCTCAAGGCATTAAGAAACTGGACGATAAAACTTACCTGTACGACCTGGGCCGGAATATCTCCGGCGTTAGCAGTATCACCGTAAAAGGCGAAGCAGGTACCATTATCCGCTTGAAGCATGCCGAAAAATTGGGCAAAAATGGTTATGCAGATCAATCAAACATTGATCTTCATTATCGCCCTACTGACGATAAAGACCCTTTTCAAACTGATATATTTATTTTAAGCGGCAAAGGCGAAGAAACTTTTATGCCGCGGTTTAATTATAAAGGATTTCAGTATGTTGAGGTAAGCAGCGATAAACCGATCGACCTAAAAAAAGAAAGCTTAACCGGCTATTTTATGCACAGCGATGTTGAGCCGGTTGGCAGCATAAGCTCATCAAGCAATACATTGAACAAGATCTGGCAGGCAACTAATAACTCCTACCTCTCCAACTTCTTTGGCTACCCTACCGATTGCCCGCAGCGTGAAAAGAACGGATGGACAGGTGATGCCCACATTGCCAGCGAAACCGGTCTTTATAATTTCGATGGGATAACTATTTATGAAAAATGGATGGCCGACCATCGCGATGAGCAGCAGCCAAACGGTGTACTGCCATCCATCATCCCATCAAACGGCTGGGGTTATGAGTGGGGTAACGGCCCCGACTGGACCAGCACCGTTGCCATTATCCCATGGAACCTCTATATGTTTTATGGCGATAGCAAAACCCTGGGCGATAATTATGAAGCCATTAAACGATACGTAAACCACATTAACGATTTATACCCTACCGGCCTCACTACCTGGGGGCTGGGCGATTGGGTGCCCGTTAAAGCGGTATCGCCGGTTGAGTTTACCTCATCGGTTTATTACTTTACCGATGTGAGTATTTTAGCAAAGGCGGCAAAATTATTTGGCAAAGCCGATGATCAGAAAACTTATGAAGCATTAGCTTTAAAGATCAAAAACGCCATCAACACCAAATACTTAAATACCGCAACGGGCATTTATGATAAAGGCTACCAAACCGAGTTAAGTGTGCCTTTATATTGGGGCATAGTTCCGGATAGCTTGAAGCACAAGGTGGCTACAAGGCTTGCCGAACGGGTAAAACAGGATAACAACCACCTTGATGCCGGCATTTTGGGCGCCAAAGCCATACTAACTGCACTAAGTGATAATGGCTATGCCGATGTTGCGTATTCAATCGCATCACAGGAAACCTTCCCGTCGTGGGGCTGGTGGATAATAAACGGCGCTACTACACTTTATGAGAATTGGGATATTACAGCTAAAAGCGATCTGTCATTAAACCACATTATGTTTGGCGAAATTGGCGCCTGGTACTATAAAGGCATCGGCGGTATAAATGTTGATCCCCAATCGCCCGGCTTTAAAAATGTGCTGTTAACTCCCAATTTTATTGAGAAGCTTGATCATTTTGAATCAGAACATACCGGCCCTTATGGTAAGATCAGATCCTCATGGAAAAGAAAGGGTGACGTTGTTGAATATTCGGTAACTATTCCGGCTAATTCTACAGCGACAGTGTTTTTTCCGACAGGGAAAAAGGTGTCTGCAAATGAGCAGGTCGTAAATGCTGGGAACGGACTGAAGATTGCGGCGGGGAGTTATATTTATTTGATAAAGTAAATTTCCCTGGGGTCGCAATTTGCAGCCTTAAGAAAATAAATCGTCTTCGTAGGTTTAAACTTTATATTTTAATAAGCAGGATATGACCAAATACGGTAAATACTTATTTTTTATGACAGCTGTTTGCCTGTACGGCGGATTGCTGTTTGCGCAGGAAAAAGTAGCCAATATGGCTTATGTGGTAACAATGGAACCGGAGTCGCACTACTTTGACATCGCCTTAACTTATAAACACATTCCCAAAAAAGACTTTGAGCTAAAAATAAGTGCATGGGCCCCGGGTGATTACCGGATCCATAATTACCAAGCGGCCCTTGTCGATTTTAAAGCGACTGATGCCGCCGGCAAGGTTATTAAATATGAGAAGCCATCAAAAAACGTATGGTTATTACATGCCAGTGATATACAACCTGTTACTATTACCTATCGTGTTAAGGCTGACACAGCATCAATCGACAATAATTTTGTTGATGAAAACCGCGCCATCATAACGCCCGCGGCTATGTTTTTTTATGCAGACGGGGAGCTGAAGCACCCCATAATTATACAGATAAAGCCGTACAGCAAATGGAACGGATTTGTAGCTACCGGGCTTGACAGCCTGCCGGGAAAGAAAAACATATTTGCCGCAGCCAATTTTGATATATTATTTGACAGCCCTTTTTTTATGGGCAATGTAGAGCAATTGCCCCCGTTCACCATTAAAGGTGTTCCGCATTATTTTGTGGCATACGGCCTGGGTAATTTTGACCGAAACGTTTTTATGGGCGACCTTAAAAAGATAGTAACACAAGGCATTGATATTATAGGTGATATCCCATACAGCCATTATACATTTTTGGATATTGGCCCGGGCCCCGGAGGGATAGAACATTTAAATTCAACGTCCGTATCGTTCAGAACACCGAATATTATTTCAAGTCCAGAGATAAAAAAACGCACTTATGCACTACTGGCGCATGAGTATTTCCACTTATATAATGTTAAACGCATTCGCCCGATTGCTTTAGGGCCTTTTGATTACAGCAAGGAGAACTATACCAATATGCTTTGGGTATCGGAAGGGATAACGGATTATTACGCCTACCTGATGGTACGCCATGCAGGATTATTGAGCGACGAGGATTTGTTAAAAGCTTATCAAACTAAAATTGGTAATTATGAAAATAAACCCGGTCATTTAATGCAATCGGCAACGGAAGCGAGCCGTGATACCTGGAATGATTCGCCTTTTGGGAAAACCGAGGCACAAGCCAATAAATCAATCTCTTATTATGAAAAGGGCCTGGCATTGGGCATATTGCTTGATTTTAAGATAAGGCACGAAACCAGTAACAAACGATCACTTGACGATGTGATGCGAAAGCTCTACACTAAATATTATCAAACCTTGAAAAGAGGCTTTACTGATCAAGAGTTTCAAACTGAATGTGAAAAAATGGCCGGGGTTACATTAGCTGAAATATTTGAATATGCGTCGACAGTAAAACCTGTTAACTATGCGAAATATTTTGCTTATGCCGGCCTGGATATAGATACCGTTACCCGGGCACGTGCCTACCTTGGTATTTCGCCGGGTGTACAACGCGAAGCCAATTTGCTTATAGGGGATGTTAAACAACAATCGCCGGCCTGGAACGCGGGGTTGCGTGCCGGTGATAAGATCTTGACTATTGACGGCAAGGAGGCTAACCTTGAATTATACAACGCTATGTTACAAAATAAAAATAGCGGCAATGTTGTGCAACTGAAGGCCGTAACAGGCGGTGAAACCAAAGAGATCCCGGTAAAACTGGGCAGCAGGCTTGAGAAAAGCTTTGCAATTAAAAAGATGCTGAAAAGAGACGATCTGCAGGAACGTATTTACCGCAGCTGGATTGGAGAGTAATTGCTGCGAGCTGCTTTTATTGGGTTTTGCCCAGCCATCTTCCTTATAATTTGCACAACATCGAATATCTCCGGAGGAATCCTATGTACCGAAATCAAAAATCCTATGCCACAATAATATTACACAAGCACACAAATTTGTGAAATCTGTTAATTTGCTGTAGCTTGGTTTCTTCTAACGTAACTGACTTATAGCAATGAATAAATTTTTACTCACGGTAATACCCTGCGCGTTGGTATTATCTGTACATGCCCAGCAGGGCCCTCCCTTAACAGCCAAAGATTATGAACGCGCCGAAAGTCGTCTAAGCTATGGCACCGAACCGTTTATTGACAATAACAATGTACGCCCTGAATGGCTTACAGGAGATCGTTTTTGGTATCGTAACTTAACTGCTCAGGGCAGCGAATTTATTTTGGTCGATCCTGCAAAACACAGCCGTGTTGCAGCCTTTGATCAGCAAAAGCTGGCTGCAGCGCTTTCCACAGCAACAGGTAAACAATATACCGCTGCAATGCTGCCATTTACAAGTTTCACCTTTTCAGCTGATGGAAAATTAATAATTTTTGAGGCCGACAGCAAGCAATGGAGCGCCGACCTGGGTACCTATAAAGTTGCCGAAAGTAATTCTGCAGCGGCAAGCACAGCCGCAGGCCGTGGCGGAAGACGCGGAGGCAGAGGCAGTATTTATAATACTTCGCCCGACGGAAAAAAAGAAGCGTTTATAAAAGACTGGAACCTGTGGATCCGCGATGTGGATACCAAAAAAGAAACCCAGCTTACTACCGATGGTGTAAAAGATTATGGCTATGCAACAGACAATGCAGGCTGGAAACACAGCGATAACGCTATCCTGATCTGGTCGTCTGACTCAAAAAAGATCGCCACTTTTAAACAGGACCAGCGCAACGTAAGCGATATGTACCTGGTCACCACCAATGTGGGCAAGCCTAATCTTAAAGCATGGAAATATCCGTTACCCGGCGATAAAGATGTAGCCATGATCCAGCGGGTTATTATTGATGTTGACAATGCAAAAGTAATAGTTACCAAAGTTGCTCCTGATCCGCACAGGGCCACACTTAGTGACGATATCTCGAGCAGCGGAACTTTGGATGATGTGTACTTCAGCTCGGATAATTCAAAGGTTGCTTTTGTATCAACCTCCCGCGATCATAAAAACGAAAAGGTACGCATTGCTAATGCAACAACCGGCGATGTACGTGAAATTTTTGAAGAAACGGCACCAACTCAGTTTGAATCGGGCCAGGGCGCTAT
>JAQBOS010000145.1 GCA_028287925.1 Mucilaginibacter sp.
AATAGCATTTTTAATATTTTTTTCAGCGATCAGCTTAGCCAGGATATCGCCAAAAACGTAATTAGGTTTAATATAAAATATCAGCCCTTTTCGCGATTCCCAAAAGGCCTTCCAAAATGAGCGGTCGGTTAAATTTTGTTCCATTAATTATAATTCGATATCCGAATAAATTTATATTTCCTTTCCCCACCTCTTTCCGCCGTAGGCGAAGAGAGGTCGACCAGCGAAGCGTCGTCGGGTGAGTTAACTGTGCACCATGCATTAGCGCTAATGTCGCGCGCAGAGTTTACTCACCCGGTCATTGCTTCGCTCGACCTGCCCTCTCTTCCGCAAGCGGTAAAGAGGGCTGAAGAATTTTTATTTCTTCTCCAATACCCTCGCCGGGTTCCCCACCACCACACAATCAGCCGGCACATCTTTAGTAACTACAGATCCTGCTCCTATTATCACATTATCACCAATAGTTACACCGCCAATAATACAAACGTTAGCGCCAATATCTACATTATTACCTATTCTCGGGCAATTGCTAAAACTACCGTCCGCCAGTTTTTTGTGACCGATAGTGGTGCCATTTCGCAGCGTACAGTTTTCACCTATAATTGTTCCCTTATTAACCACCAGCGCCTGCCCGTGATATAGCGACAAGCCTTTGCCGATAGTTAATTTGCGCGGCAGCTCAATCCCTAAATGCCATTCTACAAAAAAACGGTAAAGCATGAAATAAGGAAAGAAGATAATTTTAGCGATGGTATAGCGGTTAAAAACCATTACCAAACGAAACATAAACAAAACCAATTGTGCTTTAAAATTTTGCCGGTTGGCACTCCAATCCTGGAATAAATAAGCAAAAAAGTTCATTTTCTCTATGGTCGTTTTTTGTTGATTGATGGGAATACACCAAAAATTGCAGCTATTATTCTTCTCTGTTATCTCTGTGCCTTCTCAGCGTCCTCTGTGGTTAATTCCCAACCGCAAAGTACACAAAGCAACGCAGAAGCTTTTCAATCCCTTTCAAAAGTAAAGTTTTCATTTTAGAATTGTTATAATTGCTGCGATAAATAGCGCTGCCACATGAAAGTAACTTTAATAAATACAGCTGACGCAGGGGGTGGCGCACCCGCAGCCTGTATACGCTTGCTAAAAGCGCTTGAATTAAAGCAGGTTGATATTAGGCTACAGGTACAGGATAAAAAGACCGGTGAGCCGCTTGTTGATAGTATCGGAGATAGTTCTTTCGGAAAACTTAAAGCAAAATTTAACTTTTTTTATGAGCGGTTGCCGTTTATCTGGTTTAAGGCAAAGGATAAATCAGTACGCTTTGCATTTTCAACTGCTGATGCCGGCACTGATATAAGCAATCAGCCGGATATTTTAAGTGCCGATATTTTACACCTGCATTGGACAAATTCTGGTTATCTCTCCATAAAAAACCTAAAACAGCTATTTGAATCGGGTAAACCTGTGGTATGGACACTGCACGACATGTGGGCCTTTACCGGCGGCTGCCATTATTCAGGCGAATGTGATCATTTTATAAATCAATGCGGCAATTGCTGGATGTTGCGGGATGCCGGCGACAGTGATCTTTCATTTAACGGATGGCTGCGTAAAAACGATATGCTAAAGGCTGCGCAGAACGTGGTTTTTGTAACGTGCAGCCACTGGCTGGCTGATGTTGCCCGCACAAGCTTCCTGTTAAAAGACTTTCGCATCGAGACCATTCCCAACCCTATTGACACCGAAATATTTTCGGCCGGAGACAATATTACTAACAGGGCTAAATGGGGCATCAACCCAAATTCAAAGATAATCCTGTTTGGCGCTGCCAATATTATGGACAGGCGCAAAGGTCTCCCGTACCTGGTAGACGCGTTGAACGACCTTAAAACTAATTATACCGATGTACAGGATGTTGAAATAGTGATCTTCGGAAAAAATAAATCTTTTGATACCAATCTATTCCCTTTTAAGGTTTATGAGGTGGGCATCATTAGTTCACAAGCCGACCTTGCAGCGCTTTACAGCCTGGCTGACGTGTTTGTTTCGCCGGCGATAGAAGATAACCTGCCTAATACCGTTATGGAAGCACTGGCCTGCGCAACGCCGGTGGTGGCCTTTAATACCGGCGGCATCCCTGACATGGTAGAACATCTGCAAAACGGCTACCTTGCGGAGTTTAAATCGGCTGCTGATTTTGCTGCCGGCATTCATTATGTTTTAAACCAGGAACATAAAGAAAACCTTGCGGCAAACGCCCGTCAAAAAGTATTGAATATCTTTACCAATGAAAAGGTTGCAGAGCAATATATGGCTATTTACCAATCAATAGTAAAGAAATGAAGAAGCAAAATATATTAAACGCGCGCTGGCCTGTCATGGTGAGCCTGTCGAACCACAACACGCGGAAAGGCCTTTGTCAGCATGCTTCGACTGGGCTACACATGACAAGTTATATTGAACATGCAATAGGGTGTCACCCTGAGCCTGTCGAAGGGCGACGTGCGCAATGGCCTATCCGCGTGCTAAGCATGGTGCAGAGGCCTTTGCCCGCGTCGTGGTTCGACAAGCTGCCAATGACACCCCCATCTTGTCATTTGCCTTTCAAATTCCACAGGATTTCATTTCTTACCGCGACACCCGCATTATCCTTCGCATTCAAACCCGGCAATGGCAGATTTTAACCCAAACCTCTCCGTCATTACCATTGTTTACAATAACGTAAAGGATATTGAGCGTACCATACTTTCAGTGCTTAATCAAACCTATCCCAATATTGAATATATCATCATTGATGGTAAATCAACGGACGGCACCCTGCAAATCATCGAAAAATATAAAAGCCGCATTGCCAAACTCATCAGCGAAAAAGACGGGGGCATATATGATGCCATGAACAAAGGCCTTGCTATCGCCACCGGAGATTATGTAATCTTCATGAATTCCGGCGATGAGTTTTTTGAACCAACTACGGTTCAGGAAGTGTTTGCCACCGCGCCAGATGCCGATATTTATTACGGAGAAACCGAAATGATAAACGATGAAAGACAAAGCCTCGGGCAAAGGCGTCATGCAGCGCCAAAGCAATTTACCTGGCGCGATTTCAAATACGGTATGAGCATAAGCCACCAGGCCATCTATATCCGCCGCTCCTTAACGGAGCCTTACAATCGCACTTACCAGCTAAGCGCTGACATCGACTGGATCATCCGCGCGGCAAAAAAGGCAAAAACCATCGTTAATGTAAACCGGTATGTTGCTAAATACCTGGTTGGCGGTATGTCAAAAAATAAGCACCGCCAAAGCCTGCAGGAACGGTTTAATATTATGAAGCAATACTATGGCCTCATTCCTACCGTTTTAAATCACTTTGTCATCGCTTTTAATTTAGGCTGGTATTGGCTGAAGAACAAGCGGACGAATGATTGATTTAAGTTGAAGGGTTGTAATGGTTATAGTTGTTTTTGAACCATGATTCTCTTGATTAAAGGATTTTCAGGATGCTTGACCTAAAGAGGAATTATAAAAGCGCCCGATATCACGATCATCTTTAAATCCTAAAAATCATGGTTCAAAAAAATAATCGTTACTAAAGCCTTACCCGATGTCAGCATTTGAAATTGACAGGCAAACAATTGATGACCTGGGGATCTTTACGGAGGCTGGGAGTGCAAATTCTATTTTTTCTTTTTTCGATCATGTAAAAACCATCGGCGGCCAAAAAAAACTGATGCAAATGATGGAAACGCCATCGTCCGATAATAAGGTACTTACCTCGCGCCGCAACTGTATCCGCTTTTTTTATGACAACCCCTTAATATTCGATATTGACCGGCGAAGCCTTGACTTTATAGATCATTACCTTGGTTTTGGAGCCAAGCCTTTTAGCACCAATTATATTGATGCCGCTTTAAAAGGATTGAATTACAAGTTTAATACCGATAATAATTATTATGTGGTATCGCAGGGTTTGAATGATGTAATGAAGCTGCTGCGGATCTTGTGGGACATTTATAAAGAGCTATCCGGTAAAAAATGCCCGGTACATATCAACAGCATTGTCAATACCCTGGAAGAATTCCTGTTAAAGAAGTCTATTGAAAAGATAATATTTTTGGATGCTGATAAAGACCTCAATTATTTCCAGATTGCTAATTATGATACGCTGTTCAGAAAAGAGGAGTTGCAGGCATTAAAACAGGTGGTCAATATTGTTTATGAGCTGGATGTTTACATCGCAGTTGCCAAAGCAGCTAAAATGCATAACTTTTGCTTCCCGGAATATTATACAGATAAAGGCGCCTTTGTAAGCATTACCGACCTATATCATCCGGCTATTAAAAATGCAGTCAAAAACAGTGTGCTGATTGAGCAGGAAAAGAACCTTATGTTTTTAACCGGCGCAAACATGGCAGGTAAGTCATCATTTTTAAAAGCGTTGAGCCTTTGCATATATCTTGCGCATATCGGTTTCCCTGTACCAGCCGCCAACATGCAGACAAATGTGTTTAACGGATTAATCACCACCATTAACCTGTATGATAATATTGGTAACGTTTACAGTCATTATTACAGCGAGATAAAAAGAGTAAAGGAAACCGCTCTAAAGATAGTTGAGCGCAATAACCTGTTCATCATTTTTGACGAATTGTTCCGTGGGACCAATGTTAAAGATGCTTATGATGCGTCACTTGCTACTATTAACGCGTTATCCGCCATCAAAAACAGTGTGTTTTTAATTTCCACTCATATTGTGGAGATCGCTGCTGAGATTACCCATCTGAAAAATATTTCATTTCAATATTTTATCGCCCGGATTGATAATGGCAAACCTGTTTTTGAATATAAAATGAAAGAAGGCGTTTCTTCAGAAACACTTGGCTTTTATATTTTCAAGAATGAAGGAATTTTGGAGATATTGGAGAGAGCGGCGAAGATTTGAGATTCTTACTAATATTCCAAAGCAGCCAGGATATCCTCTTTCTCCAACTCCGGATGATCTTCTATAATATCATCAAATGACATTCCTGAAGCGATCAGATCAATGATAACTTCAACAGGCCAGCGCATATGGCGAATACATGCCTTGCCGTGACATATTTCCGTATCGATGGTAATTCTTTCTAAAAAGTTACTCATAATGTAAATTTACAAATAATTTAAAATCTAACCTAAAACAAAAATAGCGATGAATCCTAAAATCCATCGCTATCTTCTATTCATGTAAAAACCTTATGCTTTCCTAGCCGGTGATTTTTTCGGCTCAGGTGTCGGTTTCTGAGATTCTTCCTTCATTTTTTTTACACCTGAATAAGCAGCTCCGCCTAATGCCAGGATCAGCAATACTGAACCTGCAAGTGAGATCTTTTCACCGGTATAATATGATGCCGGGTGAAAAACAAACTCAACCTTATGGTTTCCTACCGGGATCTGTGCGGCACGTAAAACATAATCGGCGCGGAAATATGGTTTTTCAATACCATCAATCAGCATGGTCCAGCCTTTTTCGTAATATATTTCAGAGAATACTGCAATTTTTGAGCTGGTGGCGCCACTTTGATACACCAAATGATCAGGGTTGTAGCTTACCAGTTTAATAGTACCGCCGGTATCAGCATCTAATTGTTTTTCATCTATCAATTTTTTGTAGCGCTGATCAACAATAGCTTCGTCTTTTGGTGCAAAGCTGCTGATGGCCTGCATTTCCTGGTCGCTGTTTACCGCATATTTTACGCTTTTTACAAACCATGCATGTCCGCAGGCTGACGGATTGGCCTGCATTGTTAAATTTTGTGATTTATCCGTTGTAATAACATACTTTGCATTCAGCATATCGAGCACATCATGATTTGGCGGATTTTGCATGATCTGGCCATCCATCAATTCATCGTATCTTTTTAAGCGCGCTGCTGAGTAGCCCCCAATTGATTTATGAAAAAACGGATTGAAAGTATCCGATTTCAGCGCTTCAAGCTGGGTAGCGTCAAATACACGGAAATTGGGGTCGGTATCCCTCGAAATAAAATTATCAACTTCACGCGGTTTTACCTGGGCATCCAGCTTATCGGCAAAATTGGCTTCTTTCAAATAACGTTTATCTACCTGCCACATATCAATCACTATCAGGCCAAATAAAGCCAATGACAATAAGGTAACACTCAGTTTTTGTTTAATGAATGCCCAAACTATCCCAAAAGTTAATACGATAAATATTAACGAGCGAATAGCATCGGCACGTTCAAGGCTGATCCTGTCGGTAACAATTGCATTTGCTACCGTGTTAGCCATTGCGCTATCACCTTTAAGCGCCTGGGTGAGGTAAGTTATCCCTTGTTGAAAATCACTTGGCTTAAAGCTTAAAATAAGCGTTGGTAAAGCAATTAATATTAATACAATACCGCCAACAATATAGAGCGTAAGCTTTAGCTTTTTAAATATAGCTTTCTTGTCCGTCGTATTTACTATTTCCTGGATCCCTAAAAACGCCAGGATCGGGAAACAAATACTGGTAACGGCAATTATCGACTCAACCGTGCGGAATTTATTATAAAGCGGAAAATAGTTAAAGAACAAATCAGACACATACGGCCAGTTGCCTCCGAAGGATAACAGCAAGGTTAATATTACGGTTCCCAATATCCACCATTTTAGCCTGCTTTTCACTATCAGTAAACCAAACAGGAACAGGAAGCAAATTACAGCGCCAAAGTAAAACGGACCACTGGTTGATGGCCTCTTATCGCCCCAATAGGTAAAAAGTCCGGGAAAACTATTGGAAATTTGTTGCGCATAGGTACCTGCCTGGTCTGCAGCAAGTCCTTTATCCGTAAATACTTTTGCCACCGCCGAATTTTGATCAAGCAGATTATTGTAGGTAGGGCCGCCATATGCATTAGGGATCAAAAAAGTAAAGCATTCGCCAACACCCTGGCTATATTGGTACGCATAATCTTTACTTAAGCCATTTCCTGGTTCCTTGGTGTTTTTGGTTAAGTTTGATTGTCCCCTGTAGCTGTCTTTACTATATTCTGCTGTGCTCCATAATAGCGATGCATTTATTGCCACAGCCAGCAACGTAGCAACAGCCAAATAACCTATTGATTTTAAAAATGCCGGAGTAGTTTTTGCTTTAACAGCATGATATAATTCAATACCAATTAGTATAAGTAAGGCCAAAAGCAGATAATACGTCATCTGGATATGATTGGCCCTTATTTCCATGGCCATAAAAAGTGCGGTTAAAGCCCCGCCAGTTAAGTATTTACCCCGTAGCGTTAATAAAATACTTGCTATTAAAGGCGCAAAAAATGCAATTGCAAACGCCTGGTTTGAATGCCCTGCAACAAGCAGGATAATATTATAGGATGAAAAGGCAAAGGCAAAGGCGCCGGCAGCCGCCAGCCATGGATTTAGCTTTAAAACGATGAATAAAAAGTACGTGCCAAATAACAGGATCAGCACGGTATCAATAGGATTTGGAAAAATTGCTTTTAATGCGGAAATAACATGTGTGGTAATGTTATCAGGATAAGGTGCCCAGATCTGGAAAACAGGCATCCCGCCAAAAATTTGGTTGGTCCACAAAATAGTGATCCCTTTATCCCTGTAATCGTTAATTTCTTTTTGGGTGGATTGAGCACCCGTTACATCTGCCTGCCCTAATGTTTTACCCTGGAAAGCAGGTGTAAAATAAATAAAGCATATTACAAAGAATATTGCACCTACTAAAAAGTGAATGCCGTTCCGCTTAAACCAATTGTTCATCTAAGTTTTCTAATAAGGTATAATATTAATTCCCCAAAAATAGAAATTAGAATGAGAAAGTAAATTATATGTTGCTGATTTATTGAGGAACGGTTATTTTACTATAAAAAGCAAACCAGCAGGATCAGCACAGGAATACTGATCAGATAGGCTATTTTATCAACTTTAGTAAATATCTCGTAGTTCTTCCGGATGGTAAAAAAGTTATATACAGCCAAGCAACCTATAATAACCCAAAAAAACCAGTGCAAATGATGGTGATCTGAAAATAAAGTATCCGCTGCAGAAACAACAACAAAATTTGCAATAATCAAAAGAATTGACAGTGGGGTATTGTTGTGCTGCCGCCTGCGCTTAAATACTTCGTCGGTTATCATTAATTATTTTATTTCTTCGTAATCAATAAACTCGCCCTCAGAATCAGGAACCTTATTTTTTTGCCCCTCAGGGATATAATCAACCTTCACCTTTGGATCTGCCTTGGTTTCAGTGCGATAATTTTGCTGATGGTTTTGTTGCTGCTGGGCTTTGTTTACCACACTTTGAAACAACATTGGCAGCAAAAAACGCGCTATGGCCTTTATTATATATAAAACAACTATTGCTAGTAACAGGAAATCTAATAGCCTACCCATATTTATTAAAAAATTAAGCCTACAAATATAATATTATAACGGCAAAATTGTTTGGTTATGATTTGAGATTGATGTGCGGATATGAAAATGTGCGGATGTGCGAATTAAATTATTTTATAATGACAATAAACTATTCATTAATCACATCCCGTAATCAAAAACATCCGCACATCTGCATATCCACGCATCCGCACATCCTTAAAACTTCTCCTCCATCATTTTTTCCAGCGCAAACATTTCATCGCGCAGCCTGGCAGCCATCAGGAAGTCCATATTTTTGGCGGCGGCAAGCATTTCTTTTTTAGTGTTCTCGATAGATTTTTTAAGATCGGGCTTGGTCATGTAGGCAACAATAGGATCGGCAGCCAACGAAACCATATCCGCTTCCACATACGCTTTCTGAACGCCCCCTTTAAAGTCCATCACAGAAGTTTGTTCCATTATTTCCTCGCGGGATTTACCAATGGTTGTTGGTGTTATGCCATGCTGCGTATTGTAAGCTATCTGGATATCGCGCCTGCGGTTGGTTTCATCCATCGTGATCTGCATCGAAGCTGTAATTTTATCGGCATACATAATTACCCTGCCCCTGTCGTTACGCGCAGCACGCCCAATAGTTTGGATCAATGATTTCTCCGACCGTAAAAAGCCTTCCTTATCCGCATCCAAAATAGCTACCAGTGATACTTCAGGCAAATCCAATCCTTCCCGTAACAGGTTGATCCCTATCAGCACATCAAACTCGCCCAGTCGTAAGCCCCTCAAGATCTCTACCCGTTCAAGCGTTTTAACTTCCGAGTGGATGTAGCGGCATTTAATGCCCAGCCTGTCCATATATTTTGCCAGTTCTTCGCTCATGCGCTTGGTAAGCGTAGTTACCAGCACACGGTCGCCCATTTTTATTGTCTTATCAACTTCTTCCAGCAGATCATCCACCTGGTTTATTACCGGGCGAACATCAATTACCGGGTCAAGCAAACCCGTAGGGCGGATCACCTGCTCAACTACTACCCCGCCTGATTTTTCAAGTTCAAAATCACCTGGTGTTGCGCTAACATATAATGTTTGTGGCGCCAGCTTTTCAAATTCCTGGAAATTCAGCGGGCGGTTATCCAGCGCCGCAGGCAGGCGGAAACCATAATCAACCAGCGAGATCTTCCTCGACCTGTCGCCCCCGTACATCGCTCTTATTTGCGGTACGGTTACGTGGCTCTCATCAATCACCATTAAGTAATCCTCGGGGAAATAATCCAGCAGGCAGAATGGCCTTGCCCCGGGCAGTCGTCCGTCAAAAAACCGGGAATAATTTTCAATCCCCGAACAATAGCCCAACTCGCGGATCATCTCCAAATCGTAATTAACCCTTTCCTCCAGTCGTTTGGCTTCCAGGAAACGGCCATCGCCAATAAACTGTTTTTTACGGGTTTCCAGCTCTTCCTGGATCGCCCAGATAGATTGCGTAAAACGCTCACGCGGGGCAACATACAAATTAGCAGGATAAAGCACCATATGCGTCATTTTTTCAACGGTTTTTCCTGTTGAAACGTCAAAACTGGTTAGCTCCTCTATATCATCACCAAAAAAAGAGATGCGGTAAGCGTAGTCCATATAGGCCGGGAAAATATCCACAGTATCACCCTTAACCCTGAAAGTTCCGCGTTTAAAATCAGCGGTGGTGCGCGAGTAAAGAATTTCAACTAACCGGTGCAAAAAAGCGTTCCGGCTAATCCGGGTGCCAACCGCAAACTTAAAAACCGATTCCTTAAAATCCTCAGGGTTTCCCATACCATAGATACAGGAGATAGATGATACCACAATAACATCCCTCCTGCCCGACATTAAGGCCGAGGTAGTACGCAAACGAAGCTTTTCAATCTCTTCATTTATCTGCAGGTCTTTTTCAATATAAGTATTGGTAGTAGGGATAAATGCTTCCGGCTGATAATAGTCGTAATAGGAAACAAAGTAGTTTACCGCATTCTCCGGGAAAAACTGCTTAAACTCGCCATACAATTGCGCGGCAAGCGTTTTATTATGACTTAATATTAAAGTAGGTTTTTGCGTTTGCGCAATAACATTGGCCACCGTAAAAGTTTTACCTGATCCGGTTACCCCAAGCAATGTTTGAAAAGGGTCGCCGTTATTAACACCTTCAACCAGCTGTCTGATAGCTTCGGGCTGGTCGCCGGTGGGTCTGTATTGAGAAGTGAGGCTGAAATCCATAGTGTTATGCAAAGTTAGTTAATAGTGATTAGAGATTAGTTAATCAGAGGTCAGTTTATCAATTAACCTTTTAAACGTTTTCATGCAGGCCTAATCTTAAACATAACAAAATAAAGTTATGCTAATGACAACCTTATGTCAGCAGTGATTTATAGATTTAATTTTCCTTAAATTTATAGTGCTATAACTAATCTCTAACCTCTGATCAACTAATCACTAACCATGACTTTCATCCTCAACAAAACAAACACCATCGGCAACCAGTTCCTGGCCGAGCTGCGCGATGCTAACATCCAGCAGGATAAAGCCCGTTTCAGGCGCAACCAGGAAAAGCTGGGCGCAATTCTGGCTTATGAGATCAGCAAAACATTAACGTATACCGAAAAAGAGATCCAAACCCCATTGGGCATAGCCAATATAAACACACTTGCGGAACAGCCTGTTTTGTGCACCATTTTACGGGCAGGCCTGCCTTTTCACCAGGGATTTATGCATTTTTTTGACGACGCCCCTTCAGCGTTTGTAACTGCATACCGTAAGGTAAAAAAGAACGGCACCTTTATCATCAATATAGATCACATTTCTGCGCCCGACCTTGATGGCAAAACACTTATTATGTGCGATACCATGCTGGCCACCGGGCAAAGCATAGTGCAGGTTTGCAGAGAGCTGATGGCCCAGTACGCTATTAAAGAGCTGCACATAGCGGCAGTTATTGCCAGCACCGAAGGCATAGCCCATGTACGCGCCAATCTGCCCAAAGCAAAGCTATGGCTTTGCGCCATTGATGAAGAAATGACCAGCAAAGCTTATATAGTTCCCGGTTTGGGTGATGCCGGGGATCTGGCGTTTGGGGAGAAAGTGTGAGGGAATGCGGAAGTCGGAATGACGATTGCGGAAGTGTTTGTGTGTAGAAAGACTTACGAAGTTTTAAAAACTTCGTAAATCTGGCCGGTCTTCAACAGCTTCCAAATTATATTTAACTTTGCAGCCGAAATGCAACATCCGACATCCGAAATCAAAACATACAAGCACATCTTCTTCGATCTTGATCATACCATCTGGGATTTTGATAAAAATGCCGAAGAAACATTGTATGAGCTGTATGAGATCTACCGGCTAAACGAGATCGGTTTGCCGTCAGCAGCATTATTTATTGAAACCTACACCCGCAACAACCACCAGCTTTGGGCCGAATATCATACCGGGAAGATCACCAAAACCGAGCTGCGCGAAACCCGCTTTAAAAGAACATTTATTGAGTTGGGTGTGCATCCGGATGTATTGCCGGTAGCTTTTGAGGATGATTACGTAAAGCTTTGCCCAACAAAAACTAACCTGTTCCCGCATGCGCATGAGACTCTGCAATACCTGCAGGACAAATATACACTGCATTTAATATCCAATGGTTTCAAAGAGGCGTCAACCTTAAAAATTGGCAACACTAACATCGGCAGGTATTTCGACCAGATAATTATCTCCGAAATTATAGGCATCAACAAACCCGACCCTGCAATTTTTCAACATGCGCTGGATTTAGCCGGAGCCGAAAAACACGAAAGCATAATGATTGGCGACAGCCTGGAAGCTGATGTTTACGGCGCATTAAATTTTGGCATGGATGCTATTTATTTTAACCCGTTTAATGCGCCCAGACCGGATGATGTGGCTGTACAGGTGAATGGTTTGAGGGAGTTGAGGGAGATATTGTAACCTACACTTGCGGTGGAAGCAGCGTAAGACTACTGGTCAGTTCAACAACAGAATCCCGGAACAATGAATATTGGTCAAGTTCTTTTATGAGCAAGAAGCATATATTTTCCGCCAGCCACCACTCAATAAATAAATCTGGAGTCCAACCGATTTTTAAAAATCCTTCGCACAGCTTAAACGATTCCGTCGGGTCCCAAAATGCTTTAAAGTAAGCATCGTAACCATGAAAATCATCAATTTCCCGGGTAAATAAAAGCATTGCTTCAGGTACTGAAATTCTGAACGCAGGAACTTCACCGCTACCTCCGCCTAATATTATATCACCAATTTTTCCGTCAAAATCACACTCTTCAGCAGGCACATTTTCCAGCAATTCATAAATCGCAACTTTCCTGGTTGTGTTATATGATACAATATCGAAAGTAGAAGGACATTCAATAAAGCCTAATAACTTATGTTTGTATTGGTCAATTGCCGACATAAAAGAAAACAGTATTTTGTGATTGCATATTACAATTTTGTAATGATAAACCTACATCTCAATGATAAATTATCTAGTTCCAATCTGCGGTTTTTGAAAATGCTCACAATACTATAATTAAAACAGATAAGTTTAGTAACAGAAGAATTATTATTTAAATTTGTATATGAAACAACGGACATATCGCATATTACTTACTCCTGAAGATGAAGGCGGATTTAGTGTTTCTGTACCTGCTTTACCGGGATGTTTCACACAAGGAGAAACCATTGATGAAGCTATAGAAATGGCTAAAGAAGCTATCAGTTTATACGTTGAGAGTTTAGAAGAAGATGGGGAACCCGTTCCTGATGATAGCAAAAGCCTCGAATATTCGCTTACGTTTGCGTCTTAATAGATGAAATCTTATACTCCTAAAGAAATCATTTCTATTTTAATTGCAAATGGTTTTGAACTTGCCCGTGTGAATGGTAGTCACCATATTTATGTTAATAGGACAACCGGTAAGAGAACTGTCGTTCCGGTACACGCGAAGGACTTAAAAAAGGGAACGTTACATGGAATACTTAAACAAGCGGGAATTGAATTAAAAGATTAAATCCCAGGGTCCAAAATTGTATTCTTTCATGTTAGCTATATCCAATAACGAATTCACTAGTTACAACAATTAAATGGATCAAAACATAAAAGCAATAATTACCGGTGCTACCGGTATGGTGGGCGAAGGCGTATTACACGAATGCTTACAACATCCGCAAGTTTCTGAGGTTTTAATAATTAACAGGAAACCCAGTGGTATGGTACATCCTAAATTAAAGGAGATCATCCACACTGATTTTTTTGATCTGTCATCCATTCAGGATCAGCTTAAAGGTTACAATGCCTGCTATTTTTGCCTGGGCGTTTCGTCTGTAGGCATGAAAGAGCCGGAATATTATAAAATGACCCATACCTTAACCATGTATGTTGCTGAAACATTAAGCAGGTTAAACCCGGAGATGGTCTTCTGCTACGTATCCGGTGGTAGCACTGACAGCACCGAAAAAGGAAGCTCGATGTGGGCAAGGGTAAAAGGAAAAACCGAAAATGATTTGATGAAGCTGCCGTTTAAGCAGGTATTTAATTTCCGCCCCGGCTATATGCACCCTACAAAAGGTTTAAAAAACGTACTGTCGTATTATAAATACATAACCTGGCTGTATCCATTTTTCCGGACTGTATTGCCCAATTTTGTAAGTACACTGGCCGAGCTCGGCCTGGCAATGATAAATGTTAACCGGTTTGGGTATGAAAAGCAGATTTTAGAGGTTAAGGATATTAAAATTGCAGCGCATAAGCAATAAATAATTATAAGAATTTCGGGAAAATGACCGCTAAAACAGGAAGACTTACGAAGTTTTAAAAACTTCGTAAGTCTAAATCACTAATATATCTATATCCCTGCAACCTGGTCTTCCAACTCCTGGTACCACTCGGCCCCATATTTACGGATCAGCGGGGCTTTTAAAAATTCATGAACTCTTACCTTCAATTCATTGCCAAATGAGCATGCAGGGCTGCAAATGCTCCAACGGTCGTAATTTAAAGCATCAAACTCAGGGTATTTTGTTATACGGATTGGGTAAAGGTGACACGAGATCGGCTTTTTCCAATCAATAGCACCATGCTCGTAGGCTTTTTCAATGGCGCATTTCGTTATTCCGTTTTCAAATATCACGTAAGCGCACTCTTTATTTACATCAACACAGGGTGTGGTATAATCACCTTCAAAGTCTGTTACGTAGGTACCCACTTTCTCAACTGTTGCAATTCCTTTGGCATTCATAAACGGCTTAACCTTTGGATATATTTCATCCAAAATATCAAGTTCGTCAACGTTTAACGGCGCACCTGAGTCGCCTTCCAGGCAACAGGCGCCTTTGCACTTATTTAAATTACAAACAAAATTTTCTTTTACTACATCTTCATGCACTAAAACATGGCCAACCTCTATCATTGCTATTTTTTTAGGGGATTTAAAGGATATTTTAAATTTTTAGCTCCTGTTAAATCCATTGTTATACTACCCACCACCAATTCAACATGGGCTTTTACCGGGATCCTATTGTTATCATCAGTGATCCACAAATATAGTTTACTGCTTTTTCTGAATACACGTCCGGGAATAATTGTCGGGTTAAATTTTAAGCAGTTAAATTTTCCTATAGAACAATCCATCTTTTCTTTTCCGGCATAAGTTATCTCCATCGAATGGATCCCATCCTCTAAAAAGTATTGTAAATTAAATTTATCCCCAATGTGCAGTTTCGAAATATCAACGCTGCGGGCAAAATAATAAGCTGATAAAAAGTCAAATACCTTGCCCTTCATTGGGAAAACACCTTTATCTGCCGTTATCTTCTCCGTATTATGGTCGTACGTTACATGATCACTATGCCTGTAGCTGGCCTCCTTACGGTTTTCGGTGTAAAAGTATGGCTCCAATGTTTTTTTATCAACGTAGGTTTCATAACGGTTTCGCACTTTGTAAAAAATATCAAAAGTGCCTGCTGTTTTGCTATCCGCTACAATATGAAATGCCGGCGCATCAAATTTTTTGTCGCTTTCCAGTACTTTTATATTAGCTTCGGCGGCTGTAAAAAAACCATATTTTAATTTATAGCTTAATTCTTCGCCAATCTTAAAAGAAGGCTCGCCCAGGTAATTCATATCCTGGCTAAATGATGTGGAAACAAAAACCGTTAAAAAGGATATGACCAGGATATATTTATTCATCTATTATAGTTATTAGCCCTTGGCCTTAAGTGCAATTAATTGTGTTTGTTTTTGTAATTGTTTAAGACTCTGACTATAAACTAAGCCAAAAGTAAAATAGTATGTTTAAAGGATGATATTCAGTAAATAAATATAAATGAGATTATCAGACTTACGAAGTTTTAAAAACTTCGTAAGTCTATTCAATTCCTCCCTACAAGTTCTAATCCCTCTTTTTATAAATTGGTACAGTTGAGCAAGGCTCGCCAAACATCAAGCTTTTTACTATCGGCGTAAGCTTTTTTGTTAACTCAACGTAAGCAGATACCGGAACCGGGATATCACCACAGCCCTTTATAACTATTCGCTGGTCGCGGTATTGTTCAACATCCATCCCTGCTATACTTTTTACAAACAACACGGTTTCCAGTACATCTGCATCACCAAAAACAACCTCTTTTGCATATGGAGCAAGCCGGTTTGCCAGCAGCATATAAGCCCACGCCGGTACTATGGCATCGGCGGTACAGGTTACGGCTACATATTTACCTTCATACTGAGCCCAGTCATGCCCTTTCACAAATTCCCTGAAATCCTTTTCCTTCAGTATCAGCTCCATGAAAAGGTTATCTTTTATATCATATACAACCCTGTCACCTTCAGGGTAAAAAGCAGCGGGATCCAAGGTGACCAAGCCACTTTGCGCTACTTTATTTATTATGTTCTCTTGTATTTCCATGGTCTTTTAAACAAAAAATCCGGGAATAGACATAACGCTATCCCGGATACAAAATTACTTTAAAAGTTGCTATAAAAACTTAGCTCTGTAATCTTTTACATTCGCCTTATCTTTCAAGGCATCAAATATTTGCGGTTCTGAGCGTTGTAGCAGTGCCTGGCTTAATTGTTCCTTCTCTCTTACTGCATTTGTAAACGGTGCCGGATTAATAAAGCTATCAACAGTAAATACAAACACGCCCTGCTGGCCTTCAACCGGTTTTGATAG
>JAQBOS010000167.1 GCA_028287925.1 Mucilaginibacter sp.
CGCCCGTTCAAGCATTTTGCTTGAATGCCAATAATTTAAGCGTCCCGCTTAAATTAAAATTAATAAATAATCTTCAACTGGCTTTCCGGATTAGCACTGCTATACCAATATTCATGTGCCGCACCCACAAACCCCGTCCGTACCGGTTAAGGTTGCAAAATAAAGTTCGTCAGTTGAGGCATTGCGTGACATGAAATAAATATGAGTTTTTATTTTAAAAATAGCAATGCTTTTTAATTTAAGCGGGACGCTTAAATTTTTGTGTGTCCAAGCGGCACGCTTGGACAGGCGGGGTAAAACGGCAAATTATAACCAGAGAACGTTATTTTCACCCGGTAGGCCGCTTGCGGCAGCAGGGGAAATTCTATCGTACTCTCTTTTTTCCATTAGCAACAGGTACTGCCGTCATTTCTTTATAAATATCTTCAAAACTTTTACTCTTATGTGTCTGCCAAATACCGGCAAATTTTAACTCAACGCTTTTCAATAATTGAAAACATAATAATTTATCATCTTCACTTAAGTCAAAAAACATCATTTCAGCAAGTTTCATGATCCTTTCCTTACTAATTGTTAGCACCTTTTCGCCTTTCGGTGTGACTTTCAATCGCTTAGACCTTTTATCCTCTTTATCCTCATATTCATTGAGGTAGCCAAGTTTTTTTAACCTGTTTAACATATCAGTCCCTGTAGATAGTTCATAAAGTCCGGTATAAATCGCTTCCGTTTTTCGCGGGTCTTTCAAATGATAGATGATATGGAGTAACGAAAATTCTTCTATACTCTTTAACTCTGTTTCGAATAATGCAACCGCAGAATAATTTGAATGCAACTTGATAATTCTTCCTATTAAACGCATCAAATTACCATCAACGGTTGTAGGTAAAAAGCCACCCGCTGGAAGCTTAGTTTTATTCGCTTTAGCCTTTTCATGTGCAAGGTGATACCTGCAAAAATCATCGATACCTGCCTGTGGATATTGTCTGTAAAATTCCGCCCAAAGGTTAATTAATTCAATCGTCTTCTCCATGTATTTACTTCGTTTTCGTAGCAAATATAAATTTATTTACAGGAGGTTGTAATTTATAACGAAAACGATATATATTTGTATAAATAACTTTGTTAACGTAGCAATAAAATTGAATAACAAAATGCTAAAAACAATTAAAAAAAGTATTCTGGTAGGTATCATCCTATTACTGAATGCATCAGTCAACGCACAACAAATCCAAAATCAACAGTCAAAAACAGAAAAGAACATGAAACAAATTTTAATTGACAAAGTAACTGTCCCGGCAAGTTCAAAGGAAGAATTCCTGCCAAGAATGAATATGAGCAGGGAATTTGTAAAAAAACAACCTGGCTTTATAAAGGATGAGTTTTTTGAACAAGCCGACGAACACGGCGATTTAATCTACATAACTATAGTAGTATGGGAAAATGCAGAAGCCTTTGATAAAGCAAGACATGCTGTGCAGGCCGAATATCAACGTGAGGGATTTGATCTGCCTGGATTTTGCAAGAGATTAAACATAAAATTAGAGCGTAATGGCATCTATCATTACTACATGACCAATTAATATGGAAAGGTTAATCATCTTTGGTGCTACTGGCGGTACCGGACAAGAAGTTGTAAAACAAGCATTGAATAATGGACATAAGGTTACCATTGTTGTCCGCCATCCTTTATCGTTTCCCTTACAACATCCTCAATTAAAAATTGTACAGGGAGATGTATTGCAGCTATCAACGTTTGCACCTGAGATGCAGGGAAAAGATGCTGTAATTTCTTGTCTTGGCGTAGGCAGGAGCAGAGCACCGACTGTACTGTATTCAGCCGGTATCGAAAACATAATTTCAGCGATGGAAATGGCAGGGGTTAACCGCCTGGTATGTATTTCAGCAGGAGCATTATATGTAAATAATCAAATGGGATTCTTTATTCGGATCCTTACAAAATTTGTACTGCAAAAGATACTTAAAGAGATGTATGCTGATATGCGGCTGATGGAAGCAATAGTGGGCAAAAGCAAGCTTAACTGGACCATTGTCCGACCGCCTATGTTAAAAGATAAACCGTTTACCGGGATCTACAGAACCGCCATAACCGAACATATCAAAAGCCCGTTCAGTATCGGACGGGCTGATCTTGCACATTTTATGTTGAGCATCCTAGGAGATTCACACACTTTCGGTACTAAAGCAGAACTTTCTTACTAATCAAAAAATAACGTAATTAATGCCATCATTCAAATCTACTTTGTCCGAAAGCGAAATAAAACAAGTTGTAGTATTTGTCAGGCGTTTACGAAAGTAACAGACTTAATTTCAATAAAAAATGAAGTTTCCACATCCATATTTTTTTTATCAATTATCGTTTAAATTGAGGCAGCCGTCCACTCAAAGATTGATTACAAAAGTCGCAAAAACAGTAAAAACCTGGAATGGCGTAACTAAGGGTATTCATCGGATGGGAGCTAAAGAATTCCTAATTCAAAAAAAAGAATTCGGCCATATTCATTGGAACGGTGATTTGGATATCCTATTTGGCAAGCCATTGACAGTGGAATTGGTGAAATTGAACCTGGTGCAGCGGCACAAATTTGTTCCGGAGATCGCTATTACCTATCCGCTTACTGGCCCGGATTCAATTTTCCTTGCCATTACTCTTTTGCGTTTTTCATACTTATTACAACTTAAAAAAAGCGTTACCGGTGATTCACGAGTTATTGCCGATTCGCAAAAAGAGTTAGAAGCAATTTCATTCTATCCACTTATCAAACACTTAGTATAATAGATTGAAAGATGGATAAAATGCTTTAATGTGCACTTAAATAAGCTTTAAAACGTGCAGGAACTTTAACCGTCTGATCCGCCCGTTCAAGCATTTTGCTTGAATGCCAATAATTTAAGCGTCCCGCTTAAATTAAAATTAATAAATAATCTTCAACTGGCTTTCCGGATTAGCACTGCTATACCAATATTCATGTGCCGCAACCACAAACCCCGTCCGTACCGGTTAAGGTTGCAAAATAAAGTTCGTCAGTTGAGGCATTGCGTGACATGAAATAAATATGGGCTTTTATTTAAAAAATAGCAATGGTTTTTAATTTAAGCGGGACGCTTAAATTTTTGTGTGTCCAAGCGGCACGCTTGGACAGGCGGGGGCAACCTGGCGTATGGACGGGCGTATTACGACATTTGATTATCGGCTATTTACAACAATTATTCACCGGCTAAAAGTGGAACATTCTAATAATCAGCATGTTTCACAGCGTTCCGGGTGTTCCGTGTGCAAAAATGGAACGCTTGCTGCTTCGCCCATTCAAACATTTCACTTAAATTGTTGTGTACCCTGGCGGGGTGGGAGGGATTCGAACCCGACCACGGTTTATCACAAAGATCAAAACGCGTAACGCCGGCCGCCGCCATCAACAACGGCTACTGTGCCGGTAATATACCGGGCACGCGGCGATACCAGGAAAACAGCCATGTTGGCTACGTCCTGCGGCTCGCCAAAATCGCCTAACGGGATTTCGCGCGCTGCAAATTTTTTACGTTCGTCAGCAGAAAAAATACGGCGGACATTCTCCGTGTCAATAAGCCCAGGCTGCAGGCAGTTAACCGTAATGCTATATTGCCCCAGCTGTGAAGAGAGTTGCTTTGACCATACCGCTACGGATGCCTTGGCCACCGCCGAAACGTTGACAGACCTTAACTCATACGTACTGGTAACATTGAGGATAGCGCCCTGTTTACGTGCTATAAAATGAGGCAGAAGTTGTTGGGTTAGCTTCCTGGGGCTGTCAAAGTCGAGCGCCATAGATTCAATCCAGGGTTCTTCGGGGCCGGTTACATCTACCGCGCAGCTGCGGCCGGCATTGTTAATTAAAATATCAATGTGGCCCAGGCTTTCCAGTGCGGCAGCTGCAATTTTTTCAGGGCCGCCGGTCGCAACCAGGTCCTGGATAAATATAACCGGTTCTACGCCACCCAAAGCGGCAACGTCCTCTTTAAGGCTGTTCAGCAGATCCCGGTTTCGTGCAACGGCAAATACTTTCACACCTTCAACAGCTAATTCTTTTGTAATTGCCCGGCCAAGTCCCTGACTGGCGCCGGTAACAACTGCAGTTTTTCCTTTTAAATACAAATCCATAATTTTTTACTTATTTATGATCAATGAAATAACGTTTTTAAATTTCTTTGCAATAGTAGGCAGCAGCAACTACTTTTATACGGTATACAATGAATTGTATGGTACTGAAAAACATGTAAGTAATGGCAGAAAGAAAGGAAAACTCCACCTACACCATAAACGAAAAATTCTTTATTGAATGTGATCTAACCTATGCCATTAACAAGATTGACGGCAGGTGGAAAATATTGATAATAGATAAGCTGGGAAATAAAAAAACGAGATTTAATGAGTTAAAGAAAGAATTGCCCAAGATTACGGAACGCATGCTGGCCCTGCAGCTGCGGGCGTTAGAATTTGACGGCCTGGTTAAGCGAACTGTGTATGCCGAAGTGCCACCAAGGGTAGAATATGAGCTCACTGAGATGGCATTGGAGTTTGTGCCGATTTTTAGGCAATTGAGTAACTGGGGAGGTAAACACCGTAACTTAACAAAAAAGATCCTGGACAGGTAGTGCTAATAGCTTCTGTCTCAGGTTCTCTCAAAGAGGGCCTGCGTTGTGGTTTGCAGCGTTTTTTGGCATGAGATAAATTTTCTATCGCATACCTGGCAGGCGATGCAGGGTCCCTTTCAGGAACCTGCGGGGACGGAATCAGGACAACTATATAATCCGTTTCATGTCCTTATGTTATATTTTGAAATTCTTAATTTAGCTTTCTTGTTGTAATAACTTGTATAAAATGCGTACCATCACAATAGAAGAACATTTCGCCACCTCTCTTTTTCTTACAGGGCCAGGGAGCAGTATAAGCCAATATCCGGAAATTTCTGAAAAATTGCTGGACCTGGGCGAAAGAAGGATCGCTGAAATGGATAGCGCCGGCATTGATATGCAGGTGCTGTCGATCACTCCGCCTGGTGTAGAGCAAAGTCCGGTTGCTGAAGCAATCACCTTGTCTAAAGAAATCAATGATAAACTGGCATTAGCCATTGCCGCCTTTCCTGATCGTTTTTCCGGGTTCGCTGCTATTCCAACTGCCGATCCCAAAGCGGCTGTTGCAGAATTAGAACGGGCAGTTGGATCATTAGGGTTCAGAGGGGCCATTATTAACGGCCACGTGAACGGCCGCTACCTGGATGATGAATATTTTTGGCCAATATTTGAAAGTGCGCAGTCATTGGATGTACCGATCTATCTGCATCCTACCAAACCACCCAAAGCCATAAGTGATATCTATTATAGCGGTTTTTCACCCGTAGTTGATGAATTTTTTGCAAGTGCGGGTTTTGGCTGGCATATTGAAACAGGCGTGCATGTAATGCGGCTGATCCTGGGTGGAGTGTTTGACCGTTTCCCTGATCTGCAAATAATCATTGGGCACTTAGGGGAGTCATTACCTTTTATGCAGCAGCGGATGAACCGGATGTTCACAACAGAAAGAACAGGCCTGAAACGACCTATTAGCGCTTATTTAAAAGAAAATATACATTACACCATCGGCGGCTTTAATTACGAAGCACCTTTCCGGAATTTATTTCTCGAGGTCGGTGCTGAACGGATCCTGTTTTCCGCCGACTATCCCTGGGCCACTATGGCTAATGCTAAGGATTTCCTGGAGGCGCTTCCAGTAAATGATAGCGAGCGGCAAATGATCGCATACCAGAATGCCGAAGCTTTATTAAAAATCTAGGATCCCAAAAATCACTTCCCCGCACTACCAGTAACAATACACTCAATCTGATTCAACTGCTCCACGCTCAACTGCTTTAAGTTCTCCTGGCTTAGTATGGTATTGTTTATCTGGATATAATTGGTCTGCTCGTTTACAACTGTGTTGGAGCGCTGTTTATTTATGGCGCCAATCATTTCGAAATAAAGCCTGGCGGCTTTAACATCGCCATTGGTGGCAAACTTAAAAACGGTGCCCAGGACCTTCGGCGCCATAAATTTAAACTGCTCAATTTCCGCCAGGTATTCCGGGTTGGTTTTATAGTCTTTTAAATGTTTGGTAACAGTTTGCCGGCTTAGTCCGGTTTCCTCGGCAATGGCGCTTTTTGAAGGCATAAAGCCGTATTCGCGCATTAACTTATTAATAGCCCTGCCAATTAAAAAATGGTTATGTTCCCAAAACTGGTTTTTGGTATTTGCGGGAATGATCTGTTCTATTTTACTAATAAAGTTATCTCTTTCCTCCCCCTTTAGTTGATTCAGCATTTCGGTAGCTGTTGCTGCCAGGTAGTCGCGTTCCATTTTATTAAAATCTTCGATATCCGTTAAGGTGATCTTTTGCAGCGCGAATAGGTTATCAACCTTCTTTTTGGTAGTTAAATAATTTGTTAAAGCAGCGTCCGTTTTCATAATTTGTCATTTTTATCTTTTTAATAAAGGTAATAAATATCCTTGAAAAATGCTAATATTTTTAGCAATTATTATTTAAGTGTAAACCATGATTTTGTTTATTTGTTTGATTATAAATAGATTAACTTATATTATTTTTGAATTGTGTAAACTTTTGTCAACCCTGTCTGTGCTGGCCGAAGTTTGGAGGTTATCAAAGAAATTGTAGACATAACTAATGGTCTTCAGATACTTTCGGTGGAAACGGATTACTTTGCTTTATTGGGGTTCCGGTCAAAAAAATCACTTTTTTCACCAATAGCCGTTCTGACACAATTCATAATAGACTCATGCAAGTCGGTACCCGAAGCATGCAGGGGGTCAATAGCCTTTACCAGGAATGTTCGCAATGTAAAAAGCTGCTCTCTGTTATATTTTTTTGAAGCTTTTACCAATTCCAGCTTCATCAGTTCTTCCTGCTGATTCTGCTTAGGATTGAATATCTCATTTATATGGCTGCATTGGTGACAGACGCCGTTCTTGTTGATCAACGCGCACCTATGCTCGAAAATACCAGTCATAGTATTCCTGGCATCATTCAACAAATGTTTTATCACACCTTCGGTCTTCCCGAGGATGAGGCAAATTTCCTTGATTTGAAAATCGTAAAAATCCTTTAAGATCAGCGCGACTTGATTTTCAATGGGTAAGGTCTTTGAGATACAGGTGAAACAGAAGTCGATATGTTCTTTCATTTCGTAAGCCCCGGCACCCGACGTATCATGAATCTTCCAGAAGGCCTGCTTAACCTCCTCCGAACCTATGGCCAGGTCTGCTCCCCGGTCCTGGGCATCGGCCTGCCACCTGCTTAACTTCCGTAAATGATCGTAAGCAAGGTTGGTGGCTATTTGGAATACCCAGGTTTTCAGAGAGGAATCCTGGTTAAAGGTCGATATCTTAGTAAATGCCTTGATAAAGGTATCATGCGTCAGGTCTTCTACATCATTGCGATCAGTAAGCAAACGGTACAGGTAAGATTTCAGCTGGTTTTGAAATTCGGCAAACAGTGTTTGGAATGCATTGATATCGCCGGACTTGGCTGATTTTAGGATGTCTTCTTTTTCCATTCAGTTCATTAACAGATAAAAATAAAAGTAGCAGCCTCCCGCCGGAAGGCTGCTATCGCTAATATATTATAAAATGTTCAGCTTGCCGCAATCCACGTCGACAATATGGCTGTTGAAAGCTATCCCGGTTTCAGAGGCAAGGAAAGCAGCCGTTTCGCCGACTTGCTTCAGGGTCGGACTTGTCTTTAATATGTCGAAAGCCTTGTACTGTGCAACCAATTGTTCTACAGGTATTCCGTACTCCTTTGCGGCAGATTCGATCCATCCGGAGATCCTCTTCGTCTCCATTAAGGCCCCGGAACAAATACAGATCACCTTTATTCCGTCCCCTCCCAATTCAGCGGCCATCACCCGCGTCAATCCTTCAACAGCTGCACAGGCGGCTGAGAAGCCCCCTAAATTAGCAATCTTTGACCTGGATGCCGCGGCTGTGAGCAATAAGATAGTCCCCTCTGACCGGGTTTGTATCATATACTTCGCCGCTCCCCTCGAAGTAAGGAATTGTGAACCACAGATCTTTTTCATCGGGGCCATAAACTGTTCAAAAGTAGCCACTGCTGTAGATGGACGGCCACCCATCTCACTATAATCAACCGCGATTCCATTGAATACCACATCCAATTTGCCGTTGTCTGCGACGACCTTTTTTAAAAAGTTGTCTATTTCGGTCTCATTCAGCGCGTCCACTTTGGCGGCTTCTGCAATTCCGCCGCTCGCGTTGATCTCCTGGGCCAATGCTTTTACAGCATCCAGGTTCCGGGCGGTGACATACACCTTAGCCCCATGTTGGGCGAATGAACGGGCAACTGCTCCTGCGATTTCTCCCGATGCCGCAAATACTACGGCTACTTTGTCTTTTAGGTTTTCCATTTTGTTTGGTTTTATCTTTTGACGATTTAGCCATTCAAAACGGTCGGTTTTTTGTAAAATAGCCTTTAAACCCGGGATAGGCGATTGATTGTAAGCTATTTGTGAAGATCGTTTTTAGGTATTATTTTTGGTGCGGCCGGTATATCAGCCTTTAATGCCATCTTCATACCATGTCTAAATACCAGTTAATTGAAAGAGAACGGAAGTTCCTGCTGGCCAGTGAGCAAGTTAATACCACCGGCCTGCGCCAGAAACAGATCACGGATTACTATTTAAACGGCGCCATGCTTCGTTTCAGGGTAGTCACTGATGAGGAAGGCCAACGTTATAAGTTAACTCAGAAATCGTCTGTGGGCGCGGTGGGTGAGGCCGCAATCACCACCATTTACCTAAACAAGCAGGAATTTGAATTATTAAATATTTTTGATGCCGTAACCGTTAGCAAAACCCGCTACCTGCTGCAGTCTGGTCAGCTAGTTATAGGTTTAGATCATTACTTTACAGAAACAGATGAGTTATGGCTGGCCGAAGTGGAGTTTTCTTCCACTGAAGAAATGCTGGGTTTTGAGCTGCCGTTGCCTCATATCAGCGAGGTTACCGGACAGCCGGAATATGACGGCTATGCGTTGGCCAGGCGATTTCAGCAGATTAACTGACGGTATATTTCGCCTACGCAGGGTCTTCGAAGGGACCCTGCGTAGGCTAAGCGGAGAGGGAGGGATTCGAACCCTCGATACCCTTTTGAAGTATACACACTTTCCAGGCGTGCTCTTTCGACCACTCAGACACCTCTCCTGAAATTGGATTGCAAATGTAAAATAATTGCTTGAATAGCCAATAAGGTACCCGTTATTTAGTTTGATCTTCAATCCCAACAAAAAAGCGCCCGCGGTAACCCGCAGACGCTTCATGAAAACGCAACTTATACAAAACAATCATCAACTTATTATCTTACGTGGTCATTATGCTTATAACGGTATATGGTACAACAAGTGGCGCTTTCATGCTGCAACCCTAACCACTTTATAAATCTTTCCTGTGTAATGTTGTTATAGTAATAGAGTGAATTTGTTGTAAAAGGTTTAATGTAGAGAGGCTAATAGTTGATGGTTCATAGTTCATAGCCGGAAGAAAAATTGGAGTAGAAAGCTCCGTTTCAAACAAAAAACAGTTGGTGTGTCATTAACCTTTCATAAAGGAATATACTATGAACCATCAACTATGAACCATCAACTTTTTCCTTATGTTTGTGGGGACTGCCGGTTAAGCGGCGCAACACTTAAAAAAGCGTGTATTTTAATGCTGAGCATCAACGAGATTAAAAAACCAATTGCGGCTGATATTGACGTTTTTGAGGGAAAGTTTAAAGCTTCTATGCAAAGCTCGGTCCCGTTGCTTGATCGTATTACTCATTATATTGTTAAGCGTAAGGGCAAGCAGATCAGGCCTATGTTCGTGTTTTTTTCGGCCAGTATCTGTGGGGGAATTAATGAATCAACCCACCGGGGCGCCGCCCTTGTTGAGCTGCTGCACACAGCCACCCTCATCCATGATGATGTGGTTGATAACTCCTACCAGCGGCGCAGCTTTTTCTCAATCAACGCTTTATGGAAAAATAAAATAGCTGTTTTGGTAGGCGATTTTTTGCTGTCGAAAGGCTTGCTGCTTTCGATGAAGAATGATGATTACCGGTTCCTCAAAATAGTATCAACCGCTATGGAGCAAATGATTGAAGGCGAGTTGTTGCAGGTAGAGAAGGTGCGGAGGATGGATATTGAGGAGAAGGTTTATTACGAGGTGATCCGCCAAAAAACAGCCAGTTTAATAGCCAGCTGCTGCGAATGTGGTGCTGCATCAGCCGGTGCGGATGATGAAACAATTGAAAAGATGCGTCTTTTTGGTGAGAAAATAGGCATAGCCTTCCAGATAAAGGATGATATGTTTGATTTTGGCACGGATGATGTTGGTAAGCCACTGGGGATTGATATAAAGGAAAAAAAGGTTACCCTGCCGCTTATCTACGCGCTTAACAACAGCAAGCCTGATGTTAAAAAGCAAATGATAACCCTGGTTAAAAATCATAATGACGACCCTGAAAAAATTGCCCGGATCATCAGCTTTGTAAAGGAAACCGGCGGATTGCAATATGCCGAAACCCAAATGAAGAAATACCAGGACGAGGCTTTTGAGATCTTAAATACCTTCCCTGGTGGTGAGGCGCGTACAGGGTTGGAACAGCTGGTGAGGTTTACAACCGAACGCAATAAATAATGAGCAGCGAATTAATTTTTATTTCGGGTTTTATTGTATTCATTTTATTAATGCTGGCAATAGACCTGGGCCTGTTTGCTAAAACCGACAAGCCGGTAAGCCTCAAACAGGCGGGTATTATGAGCGCGGTCTGGATAGCGCTGGCACTGGGTTTTTATGTGCTCATCTTAAAATTCGGCCACCTGTTGCACCATATTGATAGCTTTGCCGCGTTGCAGCAGATCAATATTGATCACTTTCATCGCCTTAAGCTTAATCCCAATGATTTTGCCGGGAGTCTTGAACTTTATCGCAAAAACCTTGGCCTTGAATTTATTACAGGCTATGTGGTAGAATATGCGCTATCGGTTGATAATATATTTGTTATCGTACTGGTATTTACAGCCTTTGGCGTTAACCCTAAATATTATCATAAGGTGCTTTTTTGGGGGATAATAGGCGCTGTGTTGATGCGGTTTGCATTTATATTCCTGGGTTCTGCGCTTATTACCCATTTCCATTGGATCCTTTACCTGTTCGGCGCATTTTTGGTTTACACAGGTGTTAGCATGTTCATTAATCGGAACCAGGAAAAAAACATCGACCCGGAAAACCATAAAATAGTAAAGCTTGCCTCCCGGTTTTTTGCGGTACACCCAAAGTTTGAAGGCGATAAGTTTTTTATTAAAATAGATGGTAAAAAGCTGATAACACCATTGTTTTTAGTGTTGCTGATCATCGAAGTTACTGATCTGGTTTTTGCGGTTGACTCAATCCCGGCTATATTTTCAATAACCAAGGATGCATATATCGTTTTCTTCTCCAATATATTTGCCATACTGGGCCTGCGTTCCATGTTCTTTTTACTGGTTAATATTATTGATAAGTTCCATTATTTAAAGGTTGGCCTTGCAGTATTGCTTGCCTTTATCGGGCTAAAAATGCTTGCCGCAAATTATGTGGATAGGATAGGGCTTACCACTGGCAGGTCCCTGTTAATAATCTTAGCCATCCTGGTGATAAGTATTGTGGCATCACTGGTGTTCCCTAAGAAAAAAGTTGCGAAGGCTTAGATATGAGATGTGAGATTTGAGACGTGAGATAAAAAGCATTAAATAGATTTATTAATTTTGGATATTGAGTTTTTATCTTTCGGACTTCCGGTCTTTCCGACTTCCGGACTGAAATCATCTCAAATCTCATATCTAACATCTCATATCTAAAAAAAACATGACAGCTAACAATACCCCAAAAGTTCCTACGCTTTATGAATGGGCCGGCGGAATGGACATATTTGTAACTCTTTTCGATAAGTTTTATGATAAGGTTTTGCAGGACGAGATCCTGGAGCCGGTTTTTAAACACATGTCGGCACAGCACCGGCTGCATGTGGCGCATTTTGTTGCCGAGGTGTTGGGTGGGCCCAGGGTTTATAGCGAATCGGAAGGCAGTCATTTTGAAATGATAAAAAAACACCTTCAAAAATACCTTACCGAAAAGCACCGTAAACGCTGGATGGAGCTGCTGCTCGAAACTGCGGATGAGCTGGCATTACCCGCCGATCCTGAATTTCGCTCGGCATTTATGGCCTACCTTGAATGGGGTACCCGTATAGCAGTTATCAACTCAAATACCGGTGAAGTTACTGAAGATCCAAATATCCCGATGCCTGAAT
>JAQBOS010000178.1 GCA_028287925.1 Mucilaginibacter sp.
CGAAAGTCCGAAAGTCCGAAAGTCCGAAAGTCCGAAAGTCCGAAAGTCCGAAAGTCCGAAGCACATTATGTTAACTCAAGATAAATAATATTGAAAGATTTACGAAGTTTTAGAAACTTCGTAAATCTAATCCCATCCCTAGTGGCTGTGTCCCCACAGCCACTAACAGGATGTTATTGTAAGAAGAAAGCTAACTGCTAAGCATCCTAAAATCTTTCATCCCATAAATCATAGTTCAAACCATAAGCACTAACCGGCTGTGAGGACACAGCCGGCGGGGGGCTAATAAAAAAGCCCGCTTTTCAGCAGGCTTTGTCTATGGTCTATCGTCCATGGACTATAGACTAAGAAACTACCAAACCTTCGTCCTGTCCTCTGGTTTCTTATACATTTTATCACCGGGTTTTACACCGAAAGCTTTATACCATGCATCAATGTTTGTTAACGGTGCCATGGTGCGGTATTGCTCAGGCGAATGCGGATCGGTTAAGATCCGCTGTGCTGCAGCTTCAGGACGTTGCGAGCTTCTCCAAACTTGTGCCCATGAAAGGAAGAAACGCTGGTCAGGTGTAAATCCATCAATTTTTGTATTGGATTTGCCTTCTTTGGTTTTCTTAAACGCCGCATAAGCTACATTTAATCCACCCAAATCCGCAAGGTTTTCACCAAGAGTAAGTTTACCATTCACGTGGATGGTATCAACAACGGTAAACTGGTTGTATTGATTCACCACCTGGTCGGCACGGATCTTGAATTTATCGGCGTCATCTTTTGTCCACCAGTCGCGGAGGGTACCATCGGCATCGTACTGTCGGCCCTGATCATCAAAGCCATGGGTCATTTCATGGCCAATTACAGCGCCAATACCGCCATAATTAACAGCGTCATCTGCACCAAAATCAAAGAACGGAAATTGCAGGATCCCGGCAGGGAAAACAATCTCGTTATTGGTTGGGCTGTAATAGGCATTTACCGTTGGCGGGCTCATACCCCAACGAGTTTTGTCAACAGGCTTGCCCAACTGGCTCACATTGTAATTATATCTCCACTGAGAAATTCTACGCAGGTTACCGGCATAATCACCCCTTTCAATTTCCAGGCCTTCATATTGCTGCCATTTATCCGGGTAGCCTATTTTAACCGTAAATGCAGCCAGTTTTTTCAAAGCGCGGGCTTTTGTTTCTGCGCTCATCCATGTTAAGTCTTGAATGCGTTCGCCCAGGGTAACTTTAAGGTTATTCACAAGGTTTGCCATATACTGCTTGGCCGCAGGCGTAAAATATTTTTCTACATATATTTGTCCCAGTAATTCACCAAGGCTGCCGTCAACCAGTCCTGAAATGCGCTCAGTGCGTGGCGCCTCTACTTTTTGCCCGCTCAATGCGCTGCTGAAATCGAAGCTTGCTTTTACAAACGGAGAGCTCATTGCCGAGGCAGAACCTTTTAAAACGTTCCATTGCAGGTAAACCTTCCAGTCGGTAACCGGGGTTGCAGCCAACTGCGCATCCAATGCTTTATAATAATCGGGAGCAGAAACAATAACAGTGTCTTGTCCATTAATTTTCATCAACGGCATCAGCTGTGCCCAGTTAAGATGAGGGGTGATCTTACTAAAATCAGTTACAGCTAATTTATTGTAGGTTTTATTCGGGTCGCGCATGGCAACGCGACTTAACTGTGCTTTGGCAATAGCAGTTTCAATAGTAAATATTGTTTCTGCATTTTTTGTCGCCTCTGCATCGCTTGCACCTGTAAGTTTAAATAATGTGATAATATATTGTTTATAAGCAGCCTGGATCTTTTTGGTGCGTGCATCATCTTTTAAATAATTGTCGCGGTCTGGCAGGCTGGTGCCGCCTTGGCCAAAGCTTAATATATTTACAGTTGGGTGTTTGGAGTCCTGGCCAACGCCAAAACCAAATAACGGACTGCCCACGCCAGTTGTACGTTCATAAACAGCTTCTTTGATTACACCATCCAGGTCAGCTACTTTGGCAACACGCTCCAGGTCTGGTTTTATGGGGTCGTATCCGCGTTTTTCAATGGCAACGCTATCCATTCCGCTTGCATACAAGTCGCCAACACGTTGTTTCAGGCTGCCTTTTGGCTGTCCCTGAGCTTTACTTACATCGTTTAATATTCCAAGCAGCCTGTCTGTGTTTTCCTGGTGAAGGATGCTAAAACTGCCCCAGCGGGTTTCTTTCGCCGGTATGGCATTCTTTTTTACCCAATTGCCATCGGCATATTCAAAAAAATCGTCGCCCGGTTTAACCGACGGATCCATGTTTGCGGGATCAATATATTTTTTGAGGTCTAAGGATACGGTCGGCGATTTTGGCTTATCCTTTATTTTTACGCCATCCTGGGCGAAGGCATTTACCGACAGGCATAATAGGCCCATCAGCATAAAATTCTTTACGTTTTGTTTCATACAATCAGTTACTTAAAAAATAAAGTTAACAAATTAAGGATGAAGCCCGCAAGCCGGCAGGACAGGATCTTAACGGTTAAACCATTTTACCAGGAAAGATGACTTTGCTTTTTTAAGTATTTCGAACAGAAAGCGGTGTAGCGGCAATGTTTTCATAGCCATTGAGGGTACTTTTAGATTAAACTTTTTAATTGTAAAAATATTGTGATGAAGAGGGGTTCATAGTTGATGGTTCATAGTTCATAGTAAAAAAGTGGCAGTAGTAGTGGTGAGTAGCAGTGATGTTGGAGGTTAGGCGAAATAATATCACTAATCCCATAAAGCTAACTTGGGCCATGAACTATGAAGGGGTTCATAGTTCATGGTTCATGGTAGAAAAGTAGCGGTTGTAATGGTGAGTAGCACTAGTGTTAAAAATTGTGTGAAATAATATCAATTACCCCTCCCGTAGACCTAACTCCGACCATGAACTATCAACCATGAACCAATAACAAACCTGCCAAAAAAACCATGAACCATGAACCATGAACCATGAACTATTATTAAATTTGCACCCTTATGAATATTTCTAAAACATACCTGCCGCAAGAAGCCGAAGAAAAATGGTACAGTTACTGGTTAAAGCACGATTTTTTTAAATCGGTGCCTGATGAACGCGAGCCATATACAATTGTAATTCCGCCGCCAAACGTCACCGGTGTGCTGCACATGGGGCATATGTTGAACAATACCATACAGGATGTGCTGATCCGCCGTGCACGGATGAAGGGAAAAAACGCCTGCTGGGTACCCGGCACAGATCACGCCAGTATTGCAACCGAGGCAAAAGTTGTTGCTATGCTGAAGGAACGCGGTATCAGCAAAAAAGACCTTACCCGTACTGAATTTTTAGCCTATGCCTGGGAATGGAAGGAAAAATATGGCGGTATTATTCTCGACCAACTAAAAAAGCTGGGTGCATCCTGCGATTGGGACCGTACGCGGTTTACCATGGAAGATGATCTGTCCGAAGCTGTAATCGATACCTTTATCCACTTTTATAAGAAGGGCCTTATTTACCGAGGCGTACGCATGGTAAACTGGGACCCGCAGGGAAAAACTGCGGTATCTGACGAAGAAGTAATCCGTAAAGAAGTAAATCAGAAACTTTATTATATACGATATGCTGTTAAGTCCGAAAGTCTGGAAGACGGAAAGTCCGAAAGTAAGAGCAATGAAGAAGATAATCTTCCGGACTTCCTTACAATAGCCACAACTCGTCCTGAAACTATCATGGCTGACGCGGCTATCTGTATAAACCCTAATGACGAAAGATACTTACATCTACACGGTAAAAGCGTTTACATCCCATTAATCCATCGAACCATCCCGGTTATTTTGGATGAGTATGTAACCATGGATTTTGGTACAGGCTGTTTAAAAGTAACGCCTGCGCATGATCTGAATGACTATGAGCTTGGTCAAAAACATAATCTGCCTGTTATTGATATTTTAAATGATGATGGAACGCTTAACGAAAAGGCGGAGATCCTGGTAGGCGAGGATCGTTTTGCTGCCCGTAAAAAAATAGCTGCATTGCTGGAAGCTGACGGATCCCTGGACAAGGTTGAAGACTATAAATCGCAGATCGGTTTTTCAGAACGTACTGACGCGGTTATTGAGCCAAAGCTATCAATGCAATGGTTTTGCAAGATGGAAGAAATGGCGAAACCTGCGCTTGATTATGTATTGAAGGGCGAGATAAAACTGATCCCCGATAAATTCATAAACACTTACCGTCACTGGATGGAGAATATACGCGATTGGAATATCAGCCGCCAGTTATGGTGGGGACAACAGATCCCTGCCTGGTATTTGCCAAACGGTCAGTTTGTTATTGCAAAAAACCGCGAAGAAGCGTTTGAAGAAGCCCTTAAGCTGAAAGGGGAAAGCTTAAAGCTTAAAGCTGAGGATTTAGTGCAGGATGAAGACGTTCTCGACACATGGTTCTCTTCATGGCTTTGGCCTATTTCCGTATTTGACGGATTTAAAGACCCTAATAATGCAGATATAAACTATTACTATCCAACAAATGATTTGGTTACAGCGCCCGAGATCCTGTTCTTCTGGGTAGCAAGAATGATAATGGCCGGGCACGAGTTCAGGGGCGAGGCGCCGTTTAAAAACGTTTACCTTACCGGGATTGTTAGGGATAAGCTTGGCCGTAAAATGTCGAAATCATTAGGCAACTCGCCTGATCCGCTTAGCCTGATTGAAAAGTTTGGCGCTGATGGCGTTAGGATAGGGATGCTGCTTTGCTCGCCTGCCGGTAACGATTTAATGTTTGACGAGAGCTACTGCGAGCAGGGCCGCAATTTTGCCAACAAGATCTGGAATGCCTTTAAGCTGATAAAAGGCTGGGAAGTTGACGATAGTTTAAAAAATGATAACCAGGTAGCCATTGATTGGTTTGAGAGCAGGTTTAACCAGGCTTTAACAGAAATTGAAAGCAACTTTGAGCAGTTTCGCTTATCAGAGGCTTTAATGACTACCTATAAACTGGTATGGGATGACTTTTGCGCCTGGTATCTTGAAATGATCAAGCCGGTTTACCAACAGAATGTTGAAAATCAAAAGATTGACGCGGAAACTTATGCAGCTACGATATTATTTTTTGAAAATATCCTGAAGATCCTGCATCCGTTTATGCCGTTTATTACTGAAGAGCTATGGCATGATGAGTTGTTTGGCGAACGCGCGGAACTTGATTGCTGCATCGTTGCCCAATTACCAAAATATGGGCAAATTAATACACGTCTGCTTGACGATGTTGAAAATGTAAAACAAATTATAACCCAGGTCAGAAATATTCGCAATGCAAAACAAATATCACCAAAAGAAAAACTGGCACTTTCGGTTAAAGCAAATTCGGGTGTTGCTTATAAAAATTACGAATTAATTATTACCAAGCTTGGCAACATCAGCGCGTTTGATTTTGTGGCTGACAAAGTGCCTCAGGCTGCGGGCTTTATGGTATCAACCGATGAGTTTTACGTGCCTTTAAATGAAAGTATAGACCCTGTTGCCGAGTGCGCGAAACTGCAAAAAGAGAAGGAATATTTAACAGGGTTTTTAAAAGGAGTTAACTCAAAGTTAGGGAACGAGCGATTTATGAGTAATGCAAAACCCGATATTATTGAGGTTGAGTTAAAGAAAAAGGCCGATGCTGAGGCTAAACTGAAAATACTGGAGGAGAGCTTATCGGCTTTGGCTTGTTAATTGTATATATGCTTGCGATAAATTATTGAGAGCAGGGGGTTCTAAGTTTTCTTTCCCCCTTGATATTATTGATTTTTATAATCAACTTTAACAGTTAAGTGCCTATATTTAATGAGCAAGGACCCAGGTTTTTTTAATTTTTCCATCAACAAAATAATTTCAAACGACCAGTCCATTCTTGATCAGGCGCGGATTCGATTGTTATACTATGGCTTCTATATAGTATTTGTTGCGGTTGCCGGCTTATTTCTCAGCGTTTACCTGCAGCACCTTCCTTTGCTTACCGCAATGTCAGGTACTGTACTGGTGTGTGTGGCTGTTTTATTTAAGTACCTTACCTATAAACCACAGTGGCGTTATATCTCGCACGCTTTGCTTATTATAGCTACCCTTATTAATTTAAGCAATGTTTTTGTGGTTATCCAAAAGGTTGATATTATAACCATACAGGTGATATTGCTGGTGGTAATATTTAGCTATTATATGCTGGGGAATGGCTGGGGCCTATTTTATTCGCTGTTAAATATTCTGCCTGTGATGGCATTTTATGTGCTGGAGTATAATGAAAGTTATTTTATCCCGCTAAGGCCCGAAAGCATTGATCAGTCAACAATTATCATTAGCATGTTTGCTAATTTTATAATTATTGTTTTTATTCATAGTCATTTTTACGGCGCATTTTTTAAAAATATAAATCAGCTTGAAGAAACAAGTAAGGAGCAGGCTATCCTTAACAATAAGTTGGAGCTGGCAATTGACAAGGCCGAGAAATCATCACAAATAAAATCGGAGTTTTTGGCAACCATGTCGCACGAGATCCGAACGCCGCTGAACGCTATAGTTG
>JAQBOS010000182.1 GCA_028287925.1 Mucilaginibacter sp.
TAAACGCCTACCTTAAAAGGCATGCCTCTGCCGAAATGAAGGAGCATAGCGATTATATGACCAACTCCTTACAGGCGCTTAAAGAGATCCACCTTAACTCATCAGAGTTCCAGGATTATTTGGCCTATAAGCAGGGTAATATAAAATACCTGTACCTGTTAGGTTCAATAGCTCTAATAATTTTGATGCTGGGTTGTATAAATTATATGAACTTAACAACCGCGCAGGCCATAAGCCGTGCGCGCGAAGTGGGAGTGCGCCGGGTAATGGGAGCAGGCAAGGGATCTATCCGCTCCCAGTTTTTGATAGAAACGCTTGCCATCAGTATTTGCGCATTGATTATTTCTATCGGCCTTTCATTTCTGTTCCTGCCGGTATTTAACAATTTTACCGGGCAGTCCCTGTCTTTCTTCGCAAGAGAAAATAGTAGCCTGATTTTATGGATGCTGCTGATTGCCTTAATAACCGGCCTTGCTGCAGGATTGTATCCGGCATTTTATTTGTCGGCATTTAAGGCTGTTAAAGTATTAAAGGGTAAGGTAAGTGATTCATCGGGTATGTTTAGCATCCGTAAGGTGCTTATTGTATCCCAGTTTGTTATTTCTACCTGCCTGGTATTTGCTACCATTGTTATATGGAACCAGCTGCATTTTATGATCAATGCAAAAACAGGGTTCGACCAGGATCAGCAGCTGGTATTAAACCTTAACAGCGAGCAATCTCAAAAAAATAGTTCGCTATTGGTGAGAGAGCTTACTAATAATATAAACTTTAAATCAGTTACCCTTGCAACTGCGCCTCTTGTATCGGGCGATATGAATTTGTACCCGGCTGATAAAACGATAAACGATAAGCAAATAGTTTTTTTTGATTTTGCCGATGAAAATTATTTGAAAACGCTGGGACTTAACCTAATCGCAGGCAGCAATTTTAGTTCGCAGGCATTTACCAATACCAATATGCAGGAGGACACGGAATTGCATGACTTTGGCAAAGAAGTGATTTTAAATGAAGAAGCTGCAAAATTGTTAGGATTTGATCCGTACAAAGCAACCGGGAAATATGTATCGCACCTGCATAACGGCGTGGTTTATAATTATAAGATTGTGGGCGTGGCAAAAAACTATCATTACTTCTCGCTACATGCTACAATAGGGCCCTGCGCTATTATGAATGTAAACCCGTTAAGATGCAGCACCATTGTAGCAAAAGTTGACGGCCGCAATATATCAGCAGCTATTGAACATGCATCAAAAAACTGGAAAGCGTTAAATCCCGATACCCCTTTTTCTTACTGGTTTTTGAATGATATTTTCCAGAGTGATTATGACCAGGATCAGCGGCAGCAAAAGATGATCGGCACATTTACCGTTATTGCCATATTTATTTCATGCCTTGGATTGCTCGGCTTGATAACCTATTCCCTTGCTCAAAAAGCTAAAGAGATAGGGATCCGTAAAGTAATAGGGGCTAGTGTCTCTAGTGTAGTGTCCTTGTTTTTGAAACAGTATTTTAAATTATTACTGATAGCCAATATTATTGCGTGGCCAATAGCCTGGTATTTTATGCATAGTTGGCTGCAGGATTTCCCATACCGGATAGCTATAAGCTGGTGGATGTTTGCAGTATCGTTATCTGCAGGGCTGGTAACCGGATTTTCAACCATCGCTTTCAAAACAATCAGGGCGGCAATGGCAAACCCGATAAATAGTTTAAGGGCAGAATAGGGAAAAGAAAATAAGAATCAAGAGCCAAGAATCAAACCTGGAAACAGAAAAGCCTCAATTTAATCAGTTGAACCGATTAAATTGAGGCTTTATATTATAAGCTTAACGCTTATAGCACAGGATAATTCCAACCATGTGCGTCAGTTGCACGGCCGTATTTAATATTATCAAGCTCTTTTAATACTTTTTGTGAAAACTCGCGCGTTTTTGGATCGCTTAAAAAGTACTCTTCACCGTTATGGCTTATTGAGCCAACTGCTGCAATGGTAGCGGCAGTGCCGGCGCCAAACGCATCCTGGAGTTTTCCTGTTTTAGCTCCTTCAATAATTTCTGCTACTGACACGCGGCGCTCTTCAACCGGCATGCCCCATTCGCGGGCAAGGGTTAATACAGTATCGCGGGTAACGCCATCTAAAATAGTATCGCGGGTTGATGGGGTAATTAACGTTCCGTCAAGTACAAACATTACGTTTGCAGCTCCCATTTCTTCTATATATTGATGATCTTTTGCGTCGGTCCAGATTAACTGGTCAAAACCTTCTTCGGTAGCTTTTTTTGCCGGGTACATACTGCCACCATAGTTACCTGATGATTTTGCATAACCCATTCCGCCTTCTGCTGAGCGGGTGTAAAAAGTTTCAATTTTAACCCGTAAAGTTTTTGAAAAGTATGGGCCAACAGGGCATAACAATACCATGTATTTATAAGTGCTTGATGGGGCTACGCCTAAGAAAGGATCGGTAGCAAACATAAATGGCCTTATATATAATGCGTGATTAGCTTTTCCCGGTACCCAATCACGGTCGATATCAACTACAGCAGCAATGCTTTGGATAAAGATCTCCTCGGGTAAAGTCGGCATACATAAACGCTCTGCAGATTTATTAAAACGGATAGCATTTTTGTCCGGACGGAATACTGTTACCTGTCCGTCTTCATGCTTATAAGCCTTTATACCTTCAAAAAACGATTGGCCATAATGCAGCGATGAAATAGCCGGACTTAAACCAATTTCGCCATAAGGGACTATCTGAAAATTCTTCCATTCGCCATCGGCATAATCAGCCACAAACATGTGGTCAGAAAATGTTTTACCGAAGGGTAAGTTGTTGAAATCCGTTTCCTGTAAACGGGAGTGGTTGGTTTTGGTGATCTTGATGTCCAGCGTCTCTGTCATGGCCTTAAGTGTTTATAATTCAGAAAATGGCAAGGTAGGAAAAATTTTAAGAAAGTCCATAGTTTAAGGTAAATAGCCCCAAAGCATTACAAAAAGTCAACAGTTTTATTACTGAATCTATTAATCAATCAGTGCCAGGGCTTTATCCAGGATCTCGTCATCACCTTTTAGTATACCGTTAAGCGTTTTTGCAACCGGGACATCAATTTTTACACCCAGCTTTTGATTTGGTGTATTATCCGGATAATATTCGCCGAAACCCGAAAAAAATGAAAAATACTGCCCCGGCAGGTTTATAGTTATAGCCATACCATTGGCACCTGCGGTAGTTGAGCCTATGGTAATGCCATGGGTTACTCCCTGTAAAGTAATTACGTTGCCTTCGCTCTGGCTTTGATTGCCCTCATCGGCCAGTAAATAGTATTTTTTATGCTTCAGGTTTTGGTTATTGTTCGGGTTGATAATTTCATAATCGATAATTACCTGGTTCTTTGACTGGTTCGGGCTGGTTACATATGGAAACTTATTGATAGCAACCGTATCTGTTTTCACGGCGATATAAGCAGCAAGTGCACTACCAATTTTATAATCTTTTGGGTATCCTCTGCAATCAAGTATAATACTTTTGCAGTTTTTAAGCATATTGGCCAGGCTGTCGAGCTCGTTTGTATAGATCCGGTTTACGCGCATATAGCCAATGTTCCCTTTAATGATCTTACAATAAGGCGGTAAAAGCGGGTTTCTCAATATTTTCCCTCTTAGGCTATAATAATCGTCACGTTTAATCCGGTTTAATATTACCTGCTTTATTTTTCCGGAACTGCTAACAGTTAAAGTTGCCTGGCTGCCAACAATGCCATTGGTGAGCCAGGTATAATAATACTCCCGGTTAAACCCTGCCGTGTTTGAAGCTACTATATAAGGCCGCCATTGTTCAGCAAGCTTAGCCACAGGTACACCATTTATGGCTATCAGTTCATCACCTTCAGTTAACTTTGAAAGCTCGGCTTGCTGCGTTTTATCATCAAGAACTGCCGTTATAAAAACTTTCCCATCCACAAGGTCGGCCCCAACAGGCAGGTTTCCGTCTAAAACTCCGTTTGGTGAGCGACCACCACGCTTGCTTATCAGGATGCTATGTCCGTCGTTTATACAAGCAGTTAGATGCATCAGCGCCATAAAATAAGCTGAGTCGGTTTTTGCGTCTAAAAACTCAGGGATAAATTGAATCAATGCTTTATCCCAGTTATAGGCAATAAGATCTTTATTGGGCGAAAAATATTGTATCGCATTCCAGAAATTGAACAAGCCAAGCAAGCGTAATTTTGCATCAGGCACCCCGTTAGTGGGGTAATCAGATTGTGGTTTGCGGATGTATACAGTATTTTCGGGATGCTTTGCAGAAGCCGGCAATATTGCTTTTTGCAGTAATCCACGGGCAGCCTTAATAACCGCAGATTGCAACGAAGTATCGGCACTGGCTGGTAATATAAGGTCGGGATCCGGCCCGGTAGTCCCGTCCTCATAAATCAATTCTGTTGTTTTAATTTTTATGTTGATGTTGTCTGCAAGCGTCATCCGGTAAAAATCGCCATAAACATATTCAGGTACGGGGCCATCAATAATAACATTGCATAAATTCCTGTTCCTGAGTGCTAATATGGCTCTTAGGGTATTAATGTTTACAAACCTGTTTACTATAAAACAAAAGCGGCGCGTACCATACTCCTTTTTTGTGTCG
>JAQBOS010000190.1 GCA_028287925.1 Mucilaginibacter sp.
TATACGGCTTGGCATCAATATTTTGATATACCGGGCAGACAGGTTCTTTTATCTCCGTATTTACAATGGCATGCTCCAGCTCAATTTTTGCAGCTTCCATTAATGGCGAGTGGAACGCACCGCCTACATTTAGCTTCAATGCTCTTTTAGCACCAGCTTCAGTCATCAATTCGCAGGCCCTGTCAATACCGGCTATGGTACCTGAAATTACCAATTGTCCGGGGCAGTTATAGTTAGCAGGCACAACAACATCGCTTATGCGAAGGCAAATGTCTTCAACAGTAAAATCATCCAGGCCTATAATAGCCGCCATGGTTGAGGGCTGGATCAGACAGGCTTTCTGCATGGCATTGGCACGCGCTGCTACCAAACGCAGCCCATCCTCAAATGATAATGATCCGCAGGCAACCAATGCCGAAAATTCGCCAAGCGAATGGCCTGCCGCCATTTCGGGTTTAAAATCATCGCCCAAAACGCGGGCTAAAATTACCGAGTGCAAAAATATAGCCGGTTGTGTAACGTTGGTTTGCTTAAGGTCTTCATCAGTACCTTCAAACATCAGGTCGGTAATGCGGAAGCCAAGGATCTCATTAGCCTGTTCAAATAAAGTACGGGCCTGTTCTGATTTTTCATACAGATCCTTACCCATGCCAACAAACTGGGCGCCTTGCCCCGGGAAAATATATGCTTTCATTGTGGTTATAGTTGATTAAGTTAGATTATGTTGATTGAGTTGATTGAGTTGATTGAGTTGACTAAGTTATAATATGTTGATTAATTTGTTTAATTTCTGTTCAACTTAATCAACCTAACTTAGCTGATATAAGGTTCAAAAACTCCGTCCTCGTCTTTTCTTTTAAAAATTCGCCGGTAAACGCCGATGTGGTGGTAACCGAATTTTGCTTTTGCACGCCGCGCATGCTCATGCAAAGGTGGCGGCATTCAATAACAATGCCTACGCCCCACGGGTTTAAAGTCTCCTGGATACAATCACGGATCTCGTTGGTTAGCCTTTCCTGACCCTGTAAACGCCGGGCAAAAACATCAACAACCCATTGTATTTTACTTAAGCCTACCACATGGCCATTAGGAATGTAATCTACGTGCGCCTTGCCAAAAAACGGCAGCATATGATGCTCGCACATAGAATACACTTCAATATCCTTTACTATAACCATCTGGCTATACTCTTCCTTAAACATAGCCGAATTAAGGATCTGTTTTGCATCCAGGTCATAGCCCTGGGTTAAATACAGTAAGGCCTTAGCCACACGCTCGGGTGTTTTTAATAAGCCTTCACGCTCAGGTTTTTCGCCAATTTGTTTTAAAACTTCGTGATAATGACCAGACAGGCTGGCGATCAATTCCGGGTTATAACGGTCAATCTTTACGTAGCCGTCAATATCTTCATCCCTGTCAGGGATATGGTTTTCGTTACTCATTTTTCAGGATTAATCACCAAAATACTCGGCAGAGTTATTTTCGGTTTCATACAATTTAACCGAATGTAAAAACACACCTTCGTACGCTTCAATTGGTTTTTTTAGCTGGTTAAAGATCTCTATACAAAGCAACTCGGTTGATGCCATTTTGCCGGCCATAAAAGGAACGTCTTTATTGATGTTCTTATGGTCGAGTTTTTCAATCACATAGTCATTTATAATGATCTTCAACTCTTTCAAATCAATCAAATAACCGGTTGCATGGGTAACCTCTCCTTTTACGGTAACAAACAGGTTGTAATTGTGGCCGTGCCAGTTAGGATTGGCGCATTTGCCAAAAACTTCTGCATTTTTCTCTTCGCTCCACTCCTCGCGGTACATCCTGTGTGCCGCATTGAAATGTTCTTTGCGCGTAATATGTATCATCATAACTAATAATGGTGCAAATATACAAAACAAAATCAGGCGTTATGTTTTATCTTAGCTGTCAAAAAAAATGCAATATGCGGATCCTTTTAGTAGTTGCCACAGAGGAAGAAGTTTCTCCATTGATTTCGGAATTCGGAATTTCGATTTTTCGCGATAATTTGCTTTTTAACGGTGCTCAAGAGGGCTTTGCCGTTTCGGAATTTTTTGGAAGTGCAAAAGCAAGTAAAAAAGATCCTGAAACAGAGCTATTCAATATTACATCCGAAATCGAACATCCGAAATTCGAAATCTCTTTACTTATTACCGGCGTTGGCATGGTAGCCACGGCTTTTTCTTTAGGCAGACATCTTGTTACAAATAAATACGACCTGGTGCTTAACCTGGGCATTGCCGGCAGTTTTGACCGTGATATTGCTTTGGGTGAGGTAGTGGAAATAACCGAAGATACCTTTGCTGAACTGGGTGCCGAAGATGATAATGATTTTTTATCAATTGACACAATGGGTTTTGGCGAAGGCAAATTTCATCCGTCAAAAAAACTTACCGATCTATATAACCTCTTCAACACTTTTAACTTAAAACAGGCTACAGCTATAACAGTAAACACAGTTCATGGTAATGAAGCATCTATTAAAAAAGTGACTGAAAGATTACATCCGCAGGTGGAAAGCATGGAGGGCGCCGCCTTTTTTTATGCCTGTAAACAAATGGATGTACCTTGCCTGCAGATCAGGGCTGTGTCAAATTATGTTGAAAAACGCAATCGCGACAACTGGAACATAGGGCTCGCCATAAAAAATCTGAATACCTTTGCAGTTGAATTTTTGAAGCTGTACGCGTGAGAAAACAACCTTGTCATTGCGAGGAACGAAGCAATCGCGAACTTTGTAGATCCGCCCTGTACAGCATGCGATTGCTTCGTTCCTCGCAATGACATAGCTTATTATATTAACTACTATGAAACTATCCCTCGGCTTTTCGCCCTGCCCTAACGATACCTTTATTTTTGATGCCATGATCCATCATAAAATTGACACGGAAGGCCTTGACTTCAAAGTGTTTTATGATGATGTGGAAACCCTGAACCAAAAAGCCATGCGCGGCGAGCTGGATATTACCAAGCTCAGCTATCATGCATTTGCCTACGTAGCCGATAAATATGTTTTGATGGATGCCGGCAGTGCATTAGGTTTTGGCGTTGGTCCTTTGTTAATTTGTAAAGATGATCCTGAAAAGCTTATCTCAGATCTCAAATCTCACGTCTCAAATCTAAAGATTGGTATCCCCGGCAAATACACTACCGCCAACTTTTTATTGGGCACCGCTTTCCCGAACGCTACCAACAAAGTTGAGCTGGTATTTTCGGATATTGAAAATGCGGTGCTTGAAGGCAGGGTTGATATTGGCCTCATCATTCACGAAAACCGCTTTACCTACCAGGACAAAGGCTTAAAAAAGATCATTGACCTTGGCGATTACTGGGAAAAAGAAACCGGCTGCGCCATTCCGCTTGGTGGCATTGTTGCCAACCGTAAATTACCTTTGGATGTTCAGCATAAAATAAACCGGGTGATCCGCCGCTCCGTTGAGTTCGCTTTTGAAAACCCAAAATCCGGGCTGGAGTTTATCCGCTCACACGCCCAGGAAATGAGCGAAGAAGTGATGTACAAACACATTGACCTGTATGTAAATAAATATTCGGTAGATTTGGGCGCTGAAGGGAAGAAAGCAATAAAGCTGCTTTTTGATAAGGCGCTGGAAAATAACATCATCCCAGAAGTTAAGGAAGATATCTTTTTGAACCGGGATTAAGAGATTAAACGGATTTTTTGGATAACTACGCAACGGGCATCAGGTAATCCTTAAATCAAGCGAACTGCGTAGCATTCTTGAACTCCTTTAAAAACAAACCACAGTGAAAAATCATGGTTCAAAAATAATCGGTGAAATCATTTCCCAAAATCGGTGTAATCATCTAAAAACAATCAGTGAAATCAATTTTTAAAAATATAGAAGAATTTGCTGAAGGCCAGCTATTATTAGTAAACAAGCCTTATAACTGGACCAGCTTTGATGTAGTGGGCAAGATCCGCAATTCATTTAAGCCCTTAAAACTAAAGGTTGGCCATGCCGGTACGCTCGATCCGCTGGCGACCGGATTGCTCATTATCTGCACCGGGAAAATGACTAAGCAGATAGACACCTTCCAGGCGCAGGAAAAGGAGTATACCGGCACCATGATACTTGGTGAAACCACCCCATCCTACGATATGGAAACTGAAGCTGATCAAAAGTTCGACATCAGCCAGATCACTGAAGAGCAAATAAAAGCAGCATGCACTCAGTTTATTGGCGAGATTGGCCAATACCCGCCCGCACACTCCGCCATAAAAATTGACGGTGAACGGCTGTACGAAAAAGCCCGCCGCGGCGAGGATGTTGAATTGCGCTTAAGAACAGTAACCATTACCGAATTTGAAATAACCGCCATTAATCTGCCCGAAGTTGCGTTCAGGGTGGTATGCAGCAAAGGCACCTATATCCGCTCATTAGTGAATGATTTTGGCAAAGCCCTTAACAATGGCGCGTATCTTTCAAAACTCAGGCGTACCCGCAGCGGAGATTATAAAGTAGCGGATGCCTGGGAAGTGATGGAACTGGTAAATACTATCAGGGAATTAAAAGCTGCGTCGGCAATACCTGAATAATTGTCTCAAACAAATAATGTAATAAATCTGAATTCGGGCAACCTAAATTCGAAATCAAAAGTACCTTTGAGTATTAGGATTAAAATGAAAGTTTACCATAACATTAGCGATTTTGAAAGATTAGATAACGCGGTGGTTACCATCGGCACATTTGATGGCGTACATACCGGTCACCGTAAAATTATAGCCGACCTTAAAAACCTTGCTGCCGAAACCGGTGGCGAAACCGTGCTGCTTACCTTTTTTCCGCATCCGCGGATGATATTGCACCCCGAGGACGACAGCATAAAAATGATCAACACCATTGATGAAAAGGCAGAAATGTTGGAACAGCTTGGGATTGATCACTTGATCATAACCCCTTTCTCGCGCGATTTCTCCAACCAAACCGCCGAAGAATATATCCGTGATGTACTGGTAAATAAGATCGGCACGAAAAAGATAGTGATAGGTTATGATCACCGCTTTGGTAAAGACAGGCAGGGTGGCCTTGATGACCTGCTGCGCTTAGGCCCTGTAAATGGGTTTGATGTAGTTGAAATTCCAGAGCAGGACATTTACGAAGTAGCAATCAGCTCCACAAGGGTACGCGAAGCGCTGTTGAACGGTGCAATTGAGCTTGCCAATACTTTTTTAAGCTACCCGTTTTTTATCACCGGCACTGTTATCCGCGGCGACCAGTTAGGACGTACAATTGGCTACCCAACCGCCAATATTGTAATAGAAGAAAAATACAAGCTGATCCCGCTTGACGGCATTTTTGCGGTTAAGGTTAAAACCGGTGATGTGGTTTACAAAGGCATGGCCTATATTGGCAGCCGCCCAACCGTTAATGGCCATACCCGCAATATTGAAGTAAATATTTTTGATTTCGATAAGGAAATCTACAACCAGCAGATCCGTATGGAGTTTTACAATTTTGTGCGCGATGATATGAAATTTGATTCTCTTGATGAGCTAAAAGAGCAGATCCGCAAGGATAAGCTGGATGTGGAAGCGTTACTGGGAAGCGAGTAAGTATCTCATTCTTGTCATTGCGAGCGCAGCGTGGCAACCGCGAACTAGTCATTTCAGCTTTGCAAGTTCTACACCATTCTATCCGCTCTGTAAAGTATGCGGTTGCCGCGCTATCGCTCGCAATGACAAGGGGGTTTGTTTTTTTCTCTAACCAAAAGCATCAATCGTTTCACTATCAATGTTACCCTCATTTTTTATTTCAAAATAACTATCTTGCCTTAGCGTTGTTATTAAAATAAACCAACGCCCGGATCGCTATCCCCATGATCTATGAACCATGAATGCTAAATATGACCAAACTCAACCTAGATAAACAGGAAAGCGAATTCTTAAACCGATCTATAAAGCATTGGGAGGATGAGGATTTAATTGATGCCGGTACTGCCGAAAGCTTGCGCAGCTCGTACGAAGTTAAGGGGTTCGATTGGATGCGGCTGGCTAAATACTCGTTCTGGATTGCTTTGTTTTGCGGTATTATAGCTGTTGGCTCATTAATTATTGATGATACGGTTATCAAATGGCTAAAAAGCCTTTACTATACGCCAGATATTGTGATCAGTATTATATCCGCAATTATGGCTGTTGTGCTGTTTTACTTTGGCAGGCGCTGGGAAAAGAAATATCCCGAAAAGATCTTTAGTAACGAAGCCATTATTTTTACCGGTGTATTGTTTACCGCCTGCTGTATTGCCTACCTGGGCAAAACCTTTGATAACGGATCAGGCCATTATTCTTTACTGTTTCTACTCTCCGTATTTGTATATGGCATATTAGCATGGAGGATGGATTCGAGGCTCATCTGGCTTTTTACACTGGTATCATTAGGCAGTTGGTTCGGCACCGAAACGGGCTATCAAACCCGCTGGAGCGATTACTTTTTAGGGATGAACTACCCGTTAAGATTTGTGCTGTTCGGCATGGTATTGTTAAGCAGTATCTACATCCTTAAAAATCGCAAATGGTTTGAGCGCTTTTGGGAACTTACCTATGTGGCCGGGATGCTTTACCTGTTTATGTCGCTTTGGTTGCTGAGCATATTTGGTAATTTGGGCAGCATTGACAGCTGGTGGCACATCAGGCAGATCAGCCTGTTTTACTGGGGCATTATTTCGGCCATTGTTGCTACAGGTTTTTTGTTTTACGGCTTAAAGAGCAAAGATGTAATAGCCCGCGAATTCGGCATTACCTTCCTCCTTATTTTCATCTACACCAAATACTTCGAATACTTTTGGGACCATACCAATAAAACTTTATTCTTCGCTATACTTGGCGCATCATTCTGGTTAATCGGAAGGAAAGCAGAAAGGATCTGGAATTTTAAAAAGGTTCATGGTTGATGGTTCATAGGTCATGGTAGCTGCGCCTATCGCCGGTATTGTTCTTTCCGGCTATGAACCATGAACTATTATCTATGAACTACCTATGAACTGTTAACAAATACACCTGCTTCACCACATGATAAGCTGCAAAAGCAAAGAACAAAATGGCAATACTGGTATTCACTAGCCTTGTACTTAAGGCAAACTTACTTTGAATATATTGGGCAAATTTAGCGTACAGGAACAGCGCCAGGAATGCGCCGGCAGCCGCACCTATGCTGAATATTACTAACGCTATTTGTCCGTCAATAATCCATTCGTGGGTTATTAAATAGGTGCCGGTTATCATCCAGAATGGAATTTGCATAGGGTTTAAAAAGCCAAGCAAGATGCCATACCTTATGCTTTCGCGATCAGAGTAGCTTGTTTCTGGTGGTTTTTTTCGGTGAATCCAGGTAATTATGCCCATCACCCCAAACAGTACAACCATTATCCAGTCGATAATAGTATCCAGCCGCACTTCGGCACTTAGCCATTTGTCGGCGTGCATTATAAAGTAGGTAAAGAAGAATTCTACCGCCGAGAATGATGTGATAAACATCAGTGCCTGTTTAAGCCCGCGGTTTATGGTGATCTGGACCAGGGTAAGGTTAATATTCCCGGGCGGTACATAGCCAATAAAGTTCGCTATCAACCCGATAAAAAATGTTAAAAATATCATTTAGCGTATAGTTGATGGTTCATAGTCGAAAAGAGGTAGTTGATTAGTAAGTAGCAGCGTTTATTCTTTCCGTCATGCCGAATTTATTTCGGCACCTCATCATAAAGGTCATCACAAGCAAATTAGCCACCAAACATTGGTAGATGCATGACGGCGAATTAGCAAGTGGGGTGCTGAAACAAGTTCAGCATGACCTGTTTTTTTTACTAACCTCTGATTAACTAATCTCTAATCAACTAATAACTAATCCTCCACCATCTCACTATTCGGACTGCTTACTTCCGGTACTTCATGTTTAAAGTAACGTTTCTGAAAGATCAGGATAGCAATTACACCTACCGAAATAGATGCATCGGCAAGGTTAAATATCGGTTGAAAAAATTCAAAATATTGCCCGTGCCATACCGGGAACCATGACGGATATGTACCCTTAATTAAAGGGAAATAAAACATATCAACCACGCGGCCTTCAAAAATATGCCCGTTTTGGTACAGCAAACCGTAAAAAGTGGAATCGATGATATTACCCAGCGCACCGGCAAATATCATGGCCACACACATGATCAGGCCGCGGTGATATTTATGTTGTACCAGGTAAACCAGGCCATAGCCAATGCCGCAAACGGCAACAATGCGGAACAATGTTAATACCAGCTTTCCTATTTTACCGCCTAATTCCCAGCCAAAGGCCATCCCGTTATTTTCGGTATAGCGCAGCATGCCATGCTGCCCCAGGAAATGGATCTCGGAATTAAAATCCATATGTGTGCGCACCCAGGTTTTTATCACCTGGTCAATCAACACAATAAAAGCAGCTACAAGAAAGGGTTTTAAGTAGGCTGCCTTCATTTATTGCTTCAATTTTGCTTCCATACTTAAAGTAGTATGCGGTACAGCACGTAAACGCTCCTTAGGGATCAGCTTACCGGTTTCGCGGCAAACGCCATAAGTTTTGTTTTCAATCCGTACCAAAGCTGCTTCAAGTTGCTCAATAAACTTTTTCTGACGGGCCGCTAACTGGTTTATTTGTTCTTTTTCCAGCGTTGCAGAGCCGTCTTCCAGTGTTTTATAAGTACCGGCTGTATCATCAGTGCCGTTAGCATTAGGCGAGCTTAATGACGTTGCCAGGTTGTTTAATTCTTCTTTGGCGCTGCTTAGCTTTGCCAATAAAATACCTTTAAATTCCTGCAGGTCTGATTCAGAGTACCTGGTTTTTTCGTTTTCTTGTTTCATTTATATTTTACTTATAGCAATCAAAATTTCATTTCCATCAATCTCAACTAATTCACCCTCATTAAGTTCATTATCAAGCAAAATGCGCTCCGCTAAAATTTCGGCGCAAATATAGGATAAATTATTATTTAGTGCTTTGCTTATAAAAGAGTGGTTACTTAGTTTAACATTTATCTTATCGGTTACTTCAAATTCTTTTCCCTTACGCAGATTCTGGATCCGATTGATAAGCTCGCGCGATATACCTTCCTGTTTAAGTTCATCGGTTATAGTAACATCTAAAGCCACCGTTAGTTTTCCTAAATTTGCAACCTGCCATCCGGGAACATCCTCCGCTATAATTTCAACGTCGGTAAGGTTTATCAAATGCTGGGTCGGCAGCAATAAATCACCATCGTTTTCCAGCTTTGCAATATCGTCCTGGCTTAGGTTACCAATAGCTTCGGCAACAATTTTCATATCCTTACCCACTTTAGCGCCAAGGGCTTTAAAGTTTGGTTTTATCTTCTTTTTGATAAAGCCCGCAGTATCGGTTATATATTCGATGCCCTTTATATTGGTTTCAGAAAGGATCAGGTCTTTCACCTGCTCAATCTGGCCCTTAAACTTCTTATCCAGTATCGGCAATAAAATTTTGCTCAAAGGCTGCCTTACGTTGATGCTTACCTTTTTACGCAGCGATAATACCAGTGATGAGATATCCTGCGCCATCTGCATTCTTTCTTCCAAAGCGGCATTTACCAAATCGGTATGATACTCCGGGAAATACGCCAGGTGAACTGATTCAAATTCCTCTTTTTGGGTGATGCTGTTCAAATCGGTATACAAACGCTCCGCAAAGAACGGTGCAATTGGCGACATCAACTTTGCGATTGTTGTTAAGCAAGTGTACAGAGTTTGATAGGCCGATAGCTTATCATCCGAATTATCCGACCGCCAGAAACGGCGGCGGCTTAACCTTACATACCAGTTGCTTAAATGCGCATCCACAAAATCCTGGATAGCGCGGGCAGCTTTGGTAGGCTCAAAATCAGCATAAAAAGCGTCAACCTCTTTGCTGAGGGTATTCAGCAAGCTGATGATCCACTGGTCAATTTCCGGGCGGTTTTTTAATGCAATCTCTGCTTCGCTGTAGGTAAACTTATCAATATTGGCATACATCACAAAGAATGTATAGGTGTTGTAAAGCGTCCCAAAAAACTTACGGCGCACTTCATCTATTCCTTCCGAATTAAACTTCAGGTTATCCCATGGCGCAGCGTTGCTGATCATGTACCACCTTGGCGCATCAGCTCCAAATTTTTCAATGGTTTCAAACGGATCAACGCCATTGCCCAAACGCTTCGACATTTTGTTGCCGTTTTTATCCAGCACCAAACCGTTCGAGATCACGTTTTTAAAAGCAACGCCTTTATTGCCAACCTCTTCGTTTATCTTTTTAACCTCGTCGCTGGTTTCGCTCAGCATTACCGCTATGGCATGCAGGGTAAAGAACCAGCCGCGGGTTTGGTCAACACCTTCGGCAATAAAATCTGCCGGGTAGGCGTTTTTAAACGCGTCTTTATTTTCAAACGGAAAATGCCATTGTGCGTACGGCATGGCGCCACTGTCGAACCAAACGTCAATCAGGTCCGGCTCGCGGTACATTGGCTTCCCGGTTGATGAAGTTAATATCACATCATCCACATACGGGCGATGCAAGTCATCAATTACAAAACCGGCAGGCATTAAACCCGCAGCTATTGATTTTTCAATTTCAGCGGTAAGGTCAGCTATCGAACCGATACATTTTTCTTCGCCGCCATTTTCCTCGCGCCAGATCGGCAGCGGGGTACCCCAAAAGCGGGAGCGCGACAGGTTCCAGTCCACCAAATTTTCAAGCCAGTTGCCAAAACGGCCTGTACCTGTCGATTCCGGTTTCCAGTTGATGGTTTTATTCAGTGCCACCATTTTATCCTTTACGGCAGTGGTTTTGATAAACCAGCTGTCTAACGGATAATATAAGATCGGCTCATCGCTCCGCCACGAGTGCGGGTAGCTGTGCTCGTATTTTTTTACGTCAAAGGCCTTGTTCTCTGTTTTTAGTTTGATAGAGATCAGCACGTCAGTTGCCTTAAAGCCGGGTACTTCGCGTTCTTCTTTGCTGTAGTATTCTTCTTTTACATAAAGGCCGGCAAAGTCGGTAACCTCGTCAACAAACCGGCCCTGCTTGTTTACCAGCGGTACTTCCTTGCCAAATTCATCCTTCACCATTACCGATGGCACTCCATTTTCCTTACAGGCCCTGAAGTCATCCGCACCAAAAACAGAAGCAGTGTGAACAATGCCGGTACCGTCCTCAGTAGTAACAAAGTCAGCCGGGATCACGCGGAAAGCGTTTTTCTCTAGGTCGGCGTTGGTTACATAGGGCATCAACTGCCAGTAATGCAAGCCCAAAAGTTCAGAACCAAAAAACCATTTAGAATCAACATGTTGATTACTTCGTGAATTCGATACCGTTTTATAAGGGATTGATTTAGAATTTTCAAAATTAAAGTCTAAATACTCTGTATCAGAAAAAACCTCATGATACTTCTTTTTGTCTAATACTTTATCAGTTAAATCATTAGCCAAAATAACAGTGACAGGTTCGCCTGTATATTGATTATAAGTTTTTACTGCTCGATAAGCAATTTTTTCGCCAACAGCTAAAGCACAGTTGGCTGGTAAGGTCCATGGGGTGGTAGTCCATGCCAGTATGTACAGGTCTGAATTGATGTTTTCAAACAAAAATTCAGAATCCTGATCTCTTTTCAGTTTAAACTGCGCAGTGATACTGGTATCCTTCACCATTTTATAGGTGCCCGGCTGGTTCAGCTCGTGCGAGCTTAGGCCGGTACCTGATTTTGGCGAATAAGGCTGTACCGTGTACCCTTTATATAATAATCCCTTGGTGTGAAACTCCTTCAGGATCCACCAAAGCGATTCAATGTATTCGTTTTTGTAGGTGATGTAGGGGTTCTCCAGATCAACCCAGTAACCCATTTTTTCGGTCAGGTCGTTCCAGATATCGGTATAGCGCATTACCTCCTTGCGGCAGGCATCGTTATAATCTTTAACCGAGATCTTTTTGCCGATATCGTCTTTGGTTATGCCCAAAGCCTTTTCAACAGCCAGCTCAATAGGCAGGCCGTGGGTATCCCAGCCGCCTTTGCGTTTTACCTGGTAACCTTTAAGGGTTTTGTAGCGGCAAAAAATATCTTTTATGGCGCGCGCCATTACGTGGTGAATGCCGGGCATCCCGTTTGCACTCGGTGGCCCCTCGTAAAATGTGTACGGGTTATTGGCCGGGCGACTGCTGATGCTTTTTTCAAAGATGTTGTTCTGCTTCCAGAAATCAAGTACATCTTTGCCTGTCTGCGATAAGTTTAACTGCTTATATTCCTTGTACATCCACCTCAAATTTTAGAGGTTGCAAAAATACGGAATTTTACGATAAATAGTATGATATTAAGCATTATTTGGCGGTTTGAATGGGGAAATGACGGAAAGATTGTTTTGGGGGGAGATAGCCTGGAGAAAACTTACGAAGTTTTTAAAACTTCGTAAGTTTGGGTAGAGCGGCAATTTGTCTGAACCGGGATTTTGGGGATTTGGGTTGATGAGGAGTGGGGGGCTTCCTGTCGCTTTGTTGCCTAAACGCGGGGCACAAGTACGCCACCTCTATAGGCCTCTGCGCTGCATACTTGCGCCAGGAGGGGAGAAAAAACTTCATTTAATGATATTGCTTCTCCTCTATACCGGGAATCGCACTTCCCCGCGCCCTAAAGACATATTCGCACCCAAAAACACAATCTTTTGTCCTAATTTTCCGAGTCGTTGGTTTGACTGTTTTGCTGCTCTTGAGCCTGCAAAGCCTTTTCAACCATTTTTTTAGCCTCATTAATATTTTTGAATTCGATCCCATAATGATAAACAATCCAAAACAAAGATTGTAAGCTAATGGCGAAGCATGCGTAAAATCCAATTGTATCCAAAAATATTTGATATGTGTGAGGCCAAATGAAATCAAAATGCATATCACAAGCTTGCCAATAATTAGCAAAAGAGAATGACAAAATAAATAACAGTGAAATTAGAAGCAGTAAAAGAGTTAACCTTTTTATAAACGTGTTGAATTTCCCGGCTTTGTCAATAGTTAACAGCTCACACATAAACGAAAATGGCATGACGTTTAATGTGTTAGGGTCAAAACCCGGAAAAAATTCATCCTCTTTTGAGGGTATAATATTGAAAAGGATATAACTTAACTGTTGAATAGCAAATATTAAATCTCTTCTCCGTTTCGCAATCATCAACCATTCCAAAACGAAATAGCAAATTAACGTTGGAGTTAAAATTTTCAGAAGTTGAATATCGATCTCATTATCTAAAACTTTCACCTTAGTAAAAAACTTGCTAAAAAGCACTAACAGAATTAAGGCGAAGATAAATTGAGAAACACGATTGCTTCTTTTGTTTAATTCCTTTAAGCTTTCGACGCATTTATCATAATAATTTTTCGATATGTCGAAGTTCTGAAGAGAATGAATATGAAGTATTACTTTATAAAAGCTAAACATCGAAAACAAATTAAATAGTACTAAACAATCTCATTCTAGTGCGAAAGAACACTTTATGGAAGCGGCCCAGTGTTGTATGTCGCCAAACCGGTAAATATCAAATTATTTAAAACGTGCCGTTATTGACGTTGTAAGCGATAGCAGTCGCATCATCTAATAGGAGTTTAAAGCCCTCAAAGATATCGCCAAAATATAAAGCCTTTTCCCGTTAAACATCGTGTCGTCTTTTACCCAAATATCGGTTCCAATTCCGTTATCCGTATAATTGATTAAGTCATCCAAATTGATGTCGACTTCAATTTGGAATCGATCAGCTAATTTCAATCTCATCTCATTCATTTTAATAAGTATTATTGGTGATATAATTTTCATTTTGCCCCTCACTATAACTTTTTTTATCAAAATATTCAATACTCAAATATAAATTATATTTTTCATTATAACAAATATTTATACTGAGACTCCACTACCGCAGGCCTCCGCTGCTGCCGCAAGTGATTTTCCGCTGCCCCCAAGACTCACGTCTTGTGGGCGGCGTTAGGGCAGCCCGCTTGTTAACACATTTTACTTTAAAGTGATTAGTGTCGGTTTACCTATCGCCATTCTGGCGAGAATGCCGAATTGGCCAAAGAGGTGGAGTTCTCGTAACGTCGCTGACAGTTATTAACTAGCACAGTCGATATCTATC
>JAQBOS010000669.1 GCA_028287925.1 Mucilaginibacter sp.
ACATATACAGACCGATGTTTCAAAAGAATTTTGACGAATATAGTACTGCTATTTTGAAATTTATTAATGCAAATAAAAAATCGCTTGCTGCCTTTTATGCAGCTACTTCACTGGATCAAATGAGGTATGAGCCCCAACTGATAGCCTACGTAGATTCCATTAATGGAAATTTTAAAAGTAATATGGCTGTACAGCGTTTTATTAAACAAATGCAATATATAAAACCTGTATCTATAGGTCATAAAGCGCCTGATTTTACTATTGGCGGTATTGATGGCAATCCAGTTAAATTATCGGATTATAAAGGCAAATATGTAATGCTCGATTTTTGGGCCTCATGGTGTGCGCCTTGCAGGCATGAAAACCCTAATGTGGTTAAGCAATATGCAATTTATAAACCATTAGGCTTTAATATATTAGGTATTTCATTGGATGTGGATAAAGCTAAATGGCAACAGGCAATTAATGCGGATGGTCTTTCATGGAAGCATGCTTCGGACTTGAAAAACTTTGAGGGGCCGGTAGAAAGACTATACCATATTGAGGCAATTCCCTCAAATTTTATAATTGATCCGCAGGGAATTATAGTTGCAAAGAACGTAACAGGGGCCGATCTTGAAGAATTTTTAAATAAGACATTTAGTAAATCTCAACAAATCGTTAAAATAAAGTAATATTTAACAATTTGTTAATGTATATTTAACCGTAATCTTCATTTGCGCACCTACTTTTACGCAAAAAAGCAACCTGCATGAGTAGTTCTAACAAACAAAAAATTCTAATAGTTGACGATGAGCCTGATATTTTAGAGCTTATTGAATATAATTTGAAAAAAGAGGGCTACCAGGTTTTCCTGGCTCGTAACGGGCAAGAAGCCGTTGCCGAAGCTAAAAGATCATTACCAGACCTTATTGTGCTGGATATAATGATGCCCAAGATGGACGGTATAGAAGCGTGCCGCATTATGCGCACCATGCCTGAGTTTAAAAATACCTTTATGGTTTTTTTAACCGCCCGCAGCGAAGAGTATTCGGAAATTGCCGGTTTTAACGTTGGCGCTGACGATTATATAGCCAAACCTATAAAACCCCGTGCATTGGTTAGCCGCATAAACGCCATATTACGCCGCAACGCACCTGCCGAAGACATGACCGATAACAAGCTTGAAATTGGCGACCTGGTGATTGACCGCGAAGCTTACCTTGTTTTTCAAAGAGGTAATAAAGTGGTTTTAGCTAAAAAAGAATTTGAGCTGCTTTATCTGCTGGCCTCAAAACCAGGAAAGGTTTATACCAGGGAGGTGATCCTGAAAAATATCTGGGAAGATTCTGTAGTGGTTACCAACCGTACAATTGACGTACACATCCGCAAGCTTCGCGAGAAACTGGGCGATGATTGTGTTGCCACAGTAAAAGGAGTAGGATATAAATTTGAAGCAAGATAATTACTTATCTGTATTGATATAAAAACAAAGCGAGCCGGGTATTTACCCGGCTCGCTTTGTTTTTGATAAGCTCATAAAACTTAATGCGCAATTGCTTTCCTTTTAGCAGCTGTAGTTTTCGCCACTACCGTTTTTTTGGCGCTGGCGGTATCGGCTTTAGCTTTTGCAGTTACCGCTTTAACTTTACTATCAGCCCTGGCTTTTACATCTGCAACAGTTTTTTTAGCCTTTGAAGTTTCCTCTTTTGCTTTAGCAGTTACGGCTTTAACTTTACTATCAGCTTTGGCATTTACGTTTTTAGCTGTAGTTTTTGCCTTTGTTGTTGCATCTTCAGTTTTTGCAACAACAGTATGCTTAGCTGTTGTTACTTTTTTAGCAGTTGTGGTCTTTTTAGCAGTTACTGCTTTCTTAATATCATCAAATTTATCTTCGGCTTTATCTTTTATGTCTTCGGCTGTGTCTTTGGTTCCTTCCCAAAATTCTTCAATAGTTTCTTTAACCTTCTCGAAAAATCCCTTTTCTTCAGGCCTGGTTGATTTTGCGCTCATGTTTTTTATAGATAGATGTGCTTTATTCAACCAAAATTTTTAGCTTTTGTTTTCTGATGGTTAACAAATTGTAAAGCTGGGACATCAAACCAATGTAATACCTTCCATCTCCTGTTATATTGTTCCAATCAGGCAAGGCCCATAAAAACAGGATCGGGAAGATTGAAAAATTGAAGCGTAACCGGTATCTTCCGGTAACATCAAGACCGTCAATCTTTTCAAAGCATGATTTGAAAAAAGCGTTGCGCAATCGTTTGTTTTGCAGCAAGCTGTGCAAAAGCCTGCAATCTTTACATAGGCCCTGCAGTTATTGAATATATTTGATTCGTAGCAAAATCAGCTTCAACAGGCGCCACTCCTGTGCCGCAATCAACACCCAGTTGTACCTGATAGCTTTGCCCGGGAATTAAATTTATAATAAAGAAATGATTAGGATCCGTGGAGCCCATAGAAAAAGGGAACATCTGCCCGTATGACCATGTGTTACTTCCTGTGGCCCTGTATCTAAGTTGTGCCGTTCCTGACGTGTTATGTGTTGTTCCTGGTGGCGGACCCCAATCATATTGAATAAAGGTCCACCCTGCTCTATTAGCCATTGTGGATGTATCTGATGGAAATAGGAAAAGTGGCGCAGATTTCGGGCAGCCGGGGTTTGTCGGCGGGATACCACTGCTGATACCCGTTTTTACACTGGTACTGGCCGTAGCTATATTTGTTGTGCCAATGCTTGTGTAGTAATAAGCCGTAGCAGTTATAGAGTAAGTAGTTGAAGGCTGTGCACCAATAGTAATAGAATTATTTTGAAGCGTATATATTGCATTATTTACATTAATTTCATAATAAACATGACCACTTACGGGTTGTGGAGTTAAATGACAGGTTATAGTTATTGTACCAACAATTGGATCGGCCGAGGCAGCGACGGTTAAATCCCAACCATTTTCAAATGAGGCACTGTGATTGGCTACTTGTCCTGCTGATAATGTGGTTTTGTTGACTTGCGGATTTTGACTGGCAGTCCCTGGGTCATCTGTTTTTTTGCAGCCTGCTATCACCAAAAGGGATACAGATAAACATAAATTTAAAATCTTGTTTTTTAGGAAAAACAATT
>JAQBOS010000202.1 GCA_028287925.1 Mucilaginibacter sp.
TAAATATAGCTTTTTTATTATATCACAGGAAAATCTGAATAAATTAGCCGACGCAAAACTATTGGATAGTTATTTAGACTATTACCAGAAAAACTTCTAACCACTATGATCATTAAACTTGCACCACAAGATATACGAAGATATAATTGGTACATATGGAAAACCGTTATCTGCTTCTTAGCACTTTTCGTATTGATGCTTGTTGTAACTTATTTTGGTTTATTTGGCCAGCTGCCATCATTCCGCGCCATTGAAAACCCTAAAAGCAACCAGGCATCGGAAGTGCTTGCTGCAGATAAAACCGTTTTAGGCACTTATTATGTACAAAACCGTTCAAGCGTAAATTATTCACAGCTATCGCCAAACGTGGTAAATGCCTTGGTAGCTACTGAAGATGTTCGTTTTTATGAGCATTCAGGCATCGATTTTCAACGCCTTCCGGGCATCGTGTTTTTTACATTGATAGGGAAAAAACAGGGTGCCAGTACCATTACCCAGCAACTGGCAAAAAATCTTTTTTCGGGCCAGATCTCTCATAACCCCTTTGTACGCTTTACCCAAAAGCTTAAAGAATGGATTATAGCTATCCAGTTAGAGCGCCGCTATACCAAGCAGGAAATAGTTACCATGTATTTAAACACGGTTGACTTTGGCGCCTATAATACTTTTGGTATAAAATCGGCAGCGCGTACCTACTTTAATGTTACACCCGATAAGCTAACGCCAGACCAGGCAGCAATGCTGGTAGGAATGCTTAAAGGCACCGGCGTTTATTCGCCAATCCGCCATCCCGACAGGGCATTAAACCGTCGTAACCTTATTCTGGGGCTGATGGAAGGCCAGGGATTTTTAAGCAGCGGTCAACTGGCTGAACTAAAAGAAAAACCTTTAGGGCTTAACTTTACCCAAACCACGCATAATGATGGGCCTGCACCCTATTTCAGGGCGGTGCTAAAACAAGAGATCCAAAAAATCTTTAAAGATCAAAATATTACCAAATCCGACGGTACTCCTTATGATCTTGACCGCGACGGCTTAAAGATCTACACAACGCTTGATGCTACTATGCAGCAATATGCTGAGCAGGCACAGCGCGATTATATGCCTACCCTGCAGGGTGAATTTAATGCACAGTGGAAAGGTGTTAACAGGGCTAAGAGCATTAAAAACTATAAGCTGCTGCTTGACCAGGGCATGTTCAGGTCTGACCGGTATAAAGAGTTGCAGCTGCAGGGAAAATCGGAAGAGGAGATCAGGCAGAATTTTGATACACCCGACAGCCTGGAGCTTTTTACATGGAGGGGTAATATTGATACGGTGATGAAACCTATCGATTCCATTGTATACAGTAAAATGATGCTCCGTAACTCCATGATGAGCATGGACCCTACCACAGGTTATGTAAAAGCATGGGTAGGCGGCACCAACTTTGAACATTTCAAGTACGACCAGGTAAAGCTTGGTACCCGACAGGTAGGTTCAACAGCTAAGCCGTTTACTTATTCGGTAGCTATTGAAAACGGATTTTCACCATGCCAGGAAGTGGATAACGTGCCGGTAACCATAACCGGGTATGGATCAGAACCATGGACACCTAAACAATCATCATCAGATTGGCTGCAGGGTTCAATAACGTTGCGAAGAGCTTTGGGCTGGTCGCAGAACTATGTTGCCGCGTATGTAATGAACGAGGTAAAGCCAATCCCGGTGATGGAGCTGATCAAAAAAATGGGGATCACCAGCGAGGTTCCTGCTTACCCATCAATAGCGTTAGGTTCGTTTAACGCGTCTGTATATGATATGACGGGCGCTTACTCCGTATTTGCCAATCACGGCACCTGGACTGAGCCCACCTATCTATTACGCATTGAAGATAAAAATGGCAACGTAATATATACCCATACCCCAAAAGTTGTACAGGCTATGGATGCGCAAACCGCTTATGTGATGACCTATATGCTAAAAGGCGTAATTGAAGATGGTACAGGCTCAAGGTTGATCCGCACGTATGGTTTTCATAACCCAGTTGGCGGTAAAACAGGCACTACCCAGGATAACTCCGACGGCTGGTTCATGGGCATTACTCCGCAGCTGGTTACCGGTGTATGGACAGGTTGTGAAGACCGCGATATCCATTTCCGCTCAACAAGACTTGGCGAAGGCGCTAACTCAGCCTTACCTATTTTCGCCGGGTTTATGAAAAGGGTTTATGACAACCCCGCCCTTGGCATTAAAAGGAATGTTGATTTTGATGCACCAAAAGGCGGTGTAAGCATTGTAATGGATTGTAACGCATATAAACAGCAACAGCAGGGAACGGGTGAAGTGGATAAAAAATTGGGATTCTGATTAGTTCATTCGCTCATTGGTTCATTAGTTCATTGGTGGAATAGTTCGTTAGGTCTGATTCATTGATGAAAAATTTAATAGCTTGCTTTTTTAATTTTATCGCATGAGTTATTATAATCTTGAAGATTTGGAAGTGTATCAACTCGCTGAAAGTTTTAGTGATGAGATTTGGTTTATAGTGCATGGATGGGATTACTTTGCTAAAGATACTGTTGGAAAACAAATAGTGCGTTCTGCAGATTCCATCAGCGCCAATATTGCTGAAGGTTATGGAAGATATCACTACAAAGAGAACAGAAACTTCTGCTATTTTAGCAGGGGGTCAATTATAGAAACCAAAGGCTGGCTAAAAAAATCAAAAAACAGAAATCTACTGAATGAAGAGGAATTCAATGGATTATTTGAAAAACTTCAAACAATCCACCTGAAACTAAATGCGTATCTAAAATTCATTGGTAAATCAAACACCGCTAGAAAAGACCAATGAACTAATGAACCAGTGAACTAATGACTACAGTATTTGATTATAGATCGATATTAAAAAACATCCCTCATAAACCTGGTATTTACCAGTTTTGGGATGAGGAGAAGGAGCTGATCTATATCGGTAAGGCTAAGGATCTGCGCAACCGGGTTACCAGTTACTTTAATAAGGATAACCATGTAAATGCCAAAACAAAGGTACTGGTATCAAAGATCAGGAATATCACTTTTACTATTGTTGATACCGAAGTTGACGCCTGGCTGCTGGAGAACAGCCTGATAAAAAAGCACCAGCCGCGGTATAATGTGATGCTGAAGGATGATAAGACCTATCCCTGGATCATCATTAAAAATGAACATTTCCCCCGTATATTTTATACAAGGCGCATTGTTCGCGATGGCTCAAAGTACCTTGGGCCTTATGCCTCGGTAAGCATGATGCACAATATCCTGGGACTTATAAAAGAAACTTTCCCGTTACGCACTTGTAACCTGGCACTTACCCGCGAGAATATCGATAAAGGGAAGTTTAAGGTTTGTTTAGAGTATCAGTTGGGTAATTGCAAAGGCCCTTGCCAAAATTACCAAACAGAGGATGACTATGACAATAGTATTAATGAGATAACTGACATTTTAAACGGAAAAATTGGCGCTGTGCTCCGCAATCTTAAAGCTGATATGGAGAAGGCCATAAGCGAAATGAATTATGAACATGCACATCGCTTAAAAAGAAAATTCGAGCTGCTGGATAATTACCAAAGCAAGTCAACCGTAGTAAATTCATCAATAACCGATGTGGATGTTTTCAGCATCGCGTCCGAAGAGAAATACGCCTTTGTTAACTATTTAAAAGTGATGAACGGCACCATCATCCAAACGCAAACCATCGAGTTGAAAAAACGACTGGATGAAAGTGATGAAGAGCTGCTAACGCTGGCCATTTCGGAGTTCAGGAGCCGGTATGATAGCCACTCGAAAGAGATCATTGTACCTTTTGATATAGACCTGGACGACGCTAAAATAAAATTCACGGTACCCAAGCTTGGCGAAAAAAAGAAACTGCTCGATCTTTCACAAAAGAATGTTCATTTCTTTAAAAGGGATAAGATGGATCAGTACGAAAAGCTGAATCCCGAGATAAGAACGGAGAGGTTGCTCACCCAAATGATGAAAGACCTGCGGATGAACCAGTTGCCCCGGCATATTGAATGTTTTGACAACTCTAATTTCCAGGGTAAATATCCGGTGTCGGCAATAGTGGTTTTTAGAGATGCCAAACCGTCTAAAAAAGACTACCGGCATTTTAATGTAAAAACCGTTGAAGGCCCTGATGATTTTGCCACTATGGAAGAAGCCGTTCACCGCCGTTACAGGCGCATGCTTGATGAAGGAACCGAACTACCCCAATTGATAGTTATTGACGGTGGTAAAGGGCAGCTATCGTCAGCATTAAAAAGTCTTAAACTATTGGGTATTGATAAGCAGGTAACCGTAATTGGTATTGCCAAACGGCTGGAAGAACTCTATTATCCCGGTGACCAATATCCATTATACCTCGACAAAAAATCAGAAACTTTAAAAGTTATTCAGCAATTAAGGGATGAAGCACACCGTTTCGGCATAACTTTTCACCGTAAAAAACGCGATAAAGGCACCCTGGTAACCGAGCTTGAACTAATTGAAGGCATAGGCAAAACTACAGCGGAAAAGTTGCTTAAATACTTCAAATCTGTTAAAAAGGTACGTGCGGCAACCGAAGTTGAATTACAGGAAATTGTGAATATGAAACAAGCGAAGGCAATAATTTCATATTTCGGTGATGAGGCTGGTACTTAAGACTTACGAAGTTTTAGAAACTTCTAAGTCTCTAAAATAAAAAAGCCCCTGCAAAATGCAAGGGCGCTATATCTTCCGGACTTTACTGCCTTTCGGACTTTCCCACTAATACGACCACAAATTAAGTTCCCAATCCATAAGGGTTTTCTTCATCCGTTCCGATTCGTATAGCCGGTCTATACCGCTGGCGTAATCTTTTATACGCTCGTCCTTATCGTTTGATTCTTTTACAATATAACTCGTGAAGATCCTTTTTACAAAGGCATCGTCAAAGCTTAGCCCGGTGGCGTCGCTGCTGCGGCTAACAATTTCTTTGGTTGCCAATATATGTCTTGCATCTGGGAAATAAACCCAAAATGCCGGCTGATAATCTTCAGTGCTTCCAATTTTTATCTTGATCATTGGAGCGATACCAACAATGCGTGGTTCAAAAATTGAACGCTGCCTGTCAAATACCCAATCTTCCTTAATCCTGAACTTCACAACGCTATCAGCATTAAATTCTCCTGCCTGTACGGTAGAACCTGTTTTGTTGCCGTTTGCGTCAAATTTATCAACCACACTGCTATCAGCCATTTTGCTCCTGGCTTTTCCTTGTGCTAACGGAACTAAAAATTTGTCGCCTCCCGGATCCTCTTTGCTGGCAATGGGATCATAAGCTGTTAACTCGCCAGCATCAATAGCACTCAGTAAAACGTCAATTAAACGCTGTTTTGGCGAAGCCAGGTAGGCATTCATTTTTTCACGGATATCAATTTCGCGCCACACGCGCTTTGCAAATGCAACATCCGATTCCCTTAAATTAGGATACGGGGTTACTTTAGCACTTAAAATATTGGTCTTTTTAAAATAGCCGTCCAGTGGTGCTTCAAATGGTTTTACCGGGCCTGCCTTTTTTGTGGTATCAACACCAGTAGGTTTTGCGCTTGTAGTAGCATTAGGGTTAACTGCAGCAGGCAATTGTTGCTGTGGCTGCTGTGTTGTTTGCGCCGGTGGTACGGCAGCAGGTTTTTTCTTGCGCCCTTGAGCATAAGAACTTATGCAGGCCAGGCAAAGTATAACAATTAAAATCCTTGTTTTCATAATTCTTTTAATTAGCAGTTAATACAATCGGGTCTAGTCCTCGTTGTGTACCATCAGGGCCAACAGCAATAATCTCTTTAAATACAACAGTTGTACCCGGTGTTACAGTATTCATTGCAGTACGCATAGCGCTTGATAGCTCGCCTCCGCTGGTTGAATATATAGCAACATCCTGGCGTGGTTTAGCAATCAATAAAGTAAAACGCGTAACATTAAATTTAGCATCAAAATCAAAACCTTCAAGTTTGGCAAAAAGCCTGTCCTGCGCTCTTATGTTAGCTGCGCTTGTGTTACCACCGCTTTTACCTGCAAACTGGGGTTTAGGATCAGGGATCCGTTTAGTACGGAACAACGAGGATCCCAGATTTGTTAATTTTCCTGATACCATACCTGAAACATTAATAGTTGCCGTCCCTATGCTGCTTACAGTAGCGGTATAGTGCCCGTCAGATCCGCTTATGCTGCCACCACTCATGGTTACGCGTAAATCGCTTTTTGCGACACCAGGAGCAGAAACTGATACAGGATTAGGTACACCAATATATAAAACGTTCATTTTATCCGGTGAAACTACTGCTGATGGTTTTGCAACCATATAAGTTTGCGGTGGTGTATGATATGTTTGTAATTTACCGTCGTTATCTTTAAAGCTTATATCTGCGCTCCATGTGTGAATACCTTCAGAGCTTGTGCTCCCTGTGTATTTACCTTTTCCTGCATCAACGGTAACGGGTGAACCGCCTACAGTTATATTTGGTGATAAGTGCGAATCATAAGCAGTAAGAAAAACTTCCGCGGTGTATGGCTGACCAACAAGCACATAACTTGTCGGCGCTACTGCTACAGCATTAAATTTATCCAGGTTTACCTGTGCTTGCTCAGCTTCGCCCAATATTTTTTTAACAACTTCGTTTTCAGCATTTTTATTGTCGGTTTGGATCTTGGCAAGCGTGGTCATGGTAGCACCCAAAGGTATTCCATCACCAAAATAAGCTTCTTCCCATGATTTGTGAGGCCCTTGTCCTGCAGTTGTAGGTGGGTCAACAGCATCAAGAGAAAAATTCACACCCGCTCTTTCTTTATCATTCTTTAACAAAGCAAGTAAAGCCGCACGCGTTTCATTAATCTTTTGGCGCAATTCCTCGCCTTTTTTCTGGGTTATCATTATCCTTGGCGAAACGTCCAGGTTGTCGCGCGCTTCAACGTCATTGGTAGTGGTGTTTATACCACCACCTTCAGCTGTTAATTGCTCCCGTAAAGCCTGGATATAATCATTCAGCGCTTTTGCCACAGTTGTAGCCTTTTTGGCCCTGTCATATATAGGCTGTGCCCTGTCATGCTGTTCCTTAAGCTTACTTTTTTCAAAAGCAGAATATGTATCGTTAATCCCCTTATCTACGTTAGATGTGGACGTATCCAGGCTATTTTTTATATTCTTAAACGCGTCGAGTAAATTATCCGGTACACTTAAAGCCACAAGGCCTAAAAGCACCAGGTAAAGAATACCCATCATTCGTTGTCTTGGGGTTTGTTTACCTCCAGCCATTTGTCTTAAATGTTATGTTTTTTATTAAATAAAATTTATAAGCCTTAATTAACACGTGGCTGATTCATTGCTGAAAGCATATTGCCGTATATCGAATTTAATGTCGACAGGTTTTTAGCTAAGCGGTTAACTTCTTCCTTAAACTGTTTTGAATCATTTGCTGATGCATTAAAATCCTGAATAGTTGATGACATTTCCTGGTAAAACTTATTCATTGATTTTAAATGATTACTTGAATCCTGCAACTCCAGCTCATACACAGCATTTAAGGCCGTTAAATTCTTGGCCATTTTGTTGATCTGCTCATGGTACGATTTTGAATCGACATTTGAGTCGGCCATTTCTGCCAGGTTTGCTGAGGCTTTTTCAAAAGCATTGTTTAAGTTATCATAACTTGCCGATGCCTGCTTAATTTTATTGGTGAAAGCAATGGTTGCATCGCCGGCATCGGTAACACGTGAAATAGAGTTCACTTTATCGCCAAATGTTCTCAAACCGTTTGCAAGACTATTTATTAGTTCCGGACCGATTTTAGCTTCGCTCAACATGGCATCTAAAGCAGCCGTGTTTGAAAAGCTATCGCCCATTGGTACAGCTTTTCTTACTGTTGC
>JAQBOS010000027.1 GCA_028287925.1 Mucilaginibacter sp.
GTTTTAGAGATTAGAGACTAGGGTCAGAGATTAGAGGCCGGAGATTAGAGATTAGGGTAAGAGATTAGAAGTATCTGTTTAACAACTCTACAATTTCTAACCACCAGTTAATTGATGTCCATTTTTCAACTAACCTCTAATCACTAATCTCCAATCACTATATTTAGTTTCTAACCTCCAATTAACTAACCTCCATTTTTCAACTAACCTCTAATCACTAATCTCCAATCACTATATTTGCGCCCATGGAACAAAATTTGTTTGTTTACAATACCTTAACACGCAAAAAAGAAAAATTTGAACCGCTGAATCCACCCCATGTTGGGATGTATGTTTGCGGGCCCACGGTTTATAGCGATGTACACCTGGGCAACTGCCGTACCTATATTTCTTTCGACCTGATATTCCGTTACCTTACTCACCTGGGTTATAAAGTACGTTATGTACGCAATGTTACCGATGCCGGGCACCTTGAAGGAGATGCCGGGGACGAAGGAGAAGATAAGATCTCGAAAAAAGCTAAAATAGCCCAGCTTGAACCTATGGAAATTGTACAGAAGTACACCGTAGGCTTTCATGATGTAATGCAGATCTTTAATATCCTGCCGCCAAGTATTGAACCTACGGCAACCGGGCATATTATTGAGCAAATTGAAATGGTAAAAACCATTATAGATAAAGGTTATGCTTATGAGGTGGATGGCTCTGTTTACTTTGATGTTGAAAAATATAACAAAACGCAGGATTATGGTATTTTGAATGGCAGGAATCTTGAAGATCTGCTAAACAATACCCGTACGCTTGGCGGTCAGGATGACAAACGCGGTAAACTTGATTTTGCCCTGTGGATAAAAGCCAAGCCTGAGCATTTGATGAAATGGCCGTCTCCCTGGGGGATGGGTTTCCCGGGCTGGCACCTGGAATGCTCGGCAATGAGCAACAAGTACCTGGGCGAGCAATTTGATATCCATGGCGGCGGGATTGACCTGGCGCCAACTCATCATACCAATGAAATTGCTCAAAATGTAGCAGCCTGCGGTAAAAATCCGGCAAATTATTGGCTGCATACCAATATGCTTACGGTAAATGGCCAAAAAATGTCAAAATCATTGGGTAATAGTTTTTTACCGCATGAGCTTTTTTCGGGCGAAAATTCTATCCTGAAAAAGGGATACAGCCCAATGACGGTACGCTTTTTTATGCTGCAGGCCAATTATCGCAGCACGCTTGATTTTGGTAACGATGCCATGGAAGCATCCGAAAAAGGTTTTAAGCGATTAATGAATGCATTTGGTTTGCTTGATGGTTTAAAGGCATCGGCAACTTCAGATGTTGAAATACAGCCGTTGCTTGATGCTTGCTACGCAGCAATGAATGATGATTTTAACAGCCCGGTATTAATTGCCGAGCTTTTTGAAGCATCGCGGATCATAAACTCCGTTCATGATGGCAAAATGAAAATTGATGCGGCTAACCTGCAAATTTTAAAAAATTTGATGAACACTTTTGTACTTGATGTGTTAGGTTTAAAAAATGAACAGGCTGCAAATGATGATCTGCCCAAAATATTAAACCTTGTTGTTACGTTAAGGAACGAAGCTAAGGCTAACCATGATTATGCCACGTCAGATAAAATAAGGAATGGCCTGCAACAAATAGGCTTTCAGTTAAATGATAGTAAAGAAGGTACAAACTGGAGTAAAATTTAATTGTTTATATTGCGTTACATGTTCATCATGCCATAGTAAATTAAATTATTTCATTTTGTTAGATTTGATTTTATAAACGGCCGCCTGATAAATTATTATAAATTTGCCCACATATCTATAAAAAAGAATGAAAAAAATATTATTAGCCGTAATTATATTGATCGGCTTAAATAAAGTGTCAATTGCACAAACTACCGAACCTGTTGATGTAAACAAGGTTATAGATGCCGAGAAAAATTTTAATAAGCTGGTTGAGCGAAAAGGTATAAAAAATGCATTTTTAGCTGTTGCTGACCCTGAGGGTATTGTTTTTAAGCCTGACGCTGTTAATATTACAGAGTTTTATAACAATATTGATAAGCAGGCCGGTACATTAAGCTGGAAGCCTGATTTCGCCCGCATCTCGGGCAACGGAGACATTGGATTTTCTGCCGGCCCATACATTTATCAAAACGGCAAAACTGATGATGATAAAGTATTTGGAGATTATGTTTCCATATGGCGTAATGATAGCGAAGGTAAATTAAAGTTACTGATTGACCTTGGGATCCAGCATCCTGAACCGGAAAAACAAACGTTAACTGATTTTAGAAGCCCCGAGCCGGATAAGAGAGTTGCTCCAAGCAAAGATCCGTTCAATGGTAAAAAAATAATCCTGGCTACTGACGAATTGTTTAATCATTCATTAACAATTTCGGCAATGGCAACCTATAAAGAATTTTTAAGCCTTGAAGGCCATTACTACTTTCCGGGCTTTGAGCCATTAACCGGGCAGGACCAGGTAATGAAATTTATTGATAATGAAGGGATCTCCATCAGCGCGCAAACAGTTAACGGTGGCCGTTCAACCAGTAATGACCTGGCTTATACCTATGGAAAAGCCCGCATTCAAAAAGGGAACATAGTTAGTAACTTTAACTACGTGCGCATTTGGGAACTCGGCAAAAACCACAAATGGAATGTTGTATTAGAAGCATTTTCAGCAATTGAAAACGAGTAATTCTAATTTTTTAAATATTTGTACATAATAATAAAAGCCGGTATTGTAATGCCGGCTTTTATTATTATGCAGATTTTGTTGATGATCTGTCTGTTATGTAGCATTTGTGTTACAATGTTAATAAAATCACTATTGTTGATAAGCTTTTGGAACTGTTACGTAACCCTAACCGTAAAAGGGCTAATTAAATAATTTGGTTATGGCCGATTTAAATAAATTTCAGCGATCAAAAGAAAGAATTACCGAAATTCTTAATTATTTAATGATGAACGGAGGCAACGATCATCAAACAAATCCCTATGTAAATACGCTTCAGCAATCTATTCAAATTATTGACGACAAAATAGAAGAGCTTAAAAAGAAACAGGTAGCTTAGTTTATTGATTCAAGCACCATACTGCCGGCGAGCTTATCTTTTCTATAAGTTTCTGATTTTACGAAGCGCCCAAGCTTTGGCGAAAACCATTCCGTTACTTTCATATTAATAGGTATGCCAATCCCCATAATTTTGGCCTTGAAATAAGAATCGTAGGTTATTTTAAAGCAATCAAATGTACCGGCGTTAGTTTGTACAGACTCATTGCCTTCAACTGTCCGATTGGTTAAATTAATTTGCATTTCAGAAAACTTACTGCCATTATTATTTACGGTAATTGTTGCCGAACCGTCTTCAAGCTTGTCGCCGGTTTTAAGATTAAGCGGATAGGTAAGGTATTTTCCATCGCCTTCCATCTGCATATTGCTGAACTGCTTTGTTGAAGCGGCCGGCACAAATGATTTCATATCCATTTTAATTGCAGTGCCATTACAGCTTATATCAAAATCGCCGCCACCTATTGCTTTACCGTTTTTATCTGCCACTTCACTGTGATAGGTTAAGGTTGATGCATCTTTTTTTACAGAGGAGTAACTTACTGTACCCTGTTTATTGCCTTTAGTATCTATATTACTGTAAACGAATTTTTTACCGTTACCGGCGTTAATAAACTGATCGCATGTTTGTGCCGTGCCTATTGCTACAAAAGTAACCAGGCATAAAAAGGTGGTGATGATTTTTTTCATGACGTGATGGTTAAAGTTTATAAAAATATAATACAACAAATTTATGTAATTGTTTACTGGATTTAAAGTTAACTATTTGTATGTCAGTGTTTATGTTCCAAGAAATGACAGACGGTTCCTCAAATGTTAAATCAACCCGGTTTTTTGTTAAAGTATGTTAAGGGGTGTTAAATTTTAACGAGGATTGAAAAAATAGGTGGAAATTGGAGTGTTGGTTACTCGGGAGAGGAATTGAAAACATTTAAATATTCTTAACTCAATCAACTTAATCTAACATAATCAACCCAATCAACTAAATAATTTGAACAAACTTTACACATCATCTCCATGCATTACAAAAAGATCAATAACCTTTTAGGCTGGCTTTGCTTTGCAATTGCCTCAACAACCTACATCCTTACCCTAGAACCCTCCGTAAGCTTTTGGGATTGCGGTGAATTCATCTCCTGTGCTTACCGTTTGCAGGTTTCGCACCAGCCCGGTTATCCTCTATTTGCCATGCTCGGCAAAGCGTTTTCGCTTTTGTCATTTGGTAACAATGCCAGGGTGCCATATTTTACCAATTTAATGTCGGCGTTGGCCAGTGGGGCAACCATTATGTTTTTATTTTGGACGATAACCGCATTAGCCAAAAAGCTGCTGAACGGCAGGGGGGACGATGCAGATAACTCACGCCTTTACCTAATTATGGGTGCTGGTTTAGTGGGCGCACTGGCGTTTACTTATACCGACACCTTTTGGTTCTCGGCTGTTGAAACCATTGTATTTGCACTATCATCGTTATGTACGGCCGTGGTTTTTTGGGCGATATTAAAGTGGGAAGCCCATGCTGACGAAGCCGGTGCTGATAAATGGATAGTGCTTATTGCTTACATAGTTGGCCTTTCAATAGGCATTCACCTGCTTAATTTATTAACCATCCCGGCAATTGCCATGGTTTACTATTTCCGCAGGTATAATAATATTACCGTTAAACGGGGCATCATAGCCTTTTTAATCAGCATAGTCATTCTTGGACTGGTTCAGTTTGGGATCCGCGGATACACCATATATTTTGCCGCCTGGGCCGATCTGTTTTTTGTAAACACGTTAGGAATGGGCTTTGGCAGTGGTGCCGCATTTTTCTTTTTATTGTTGATGGGAGTAATTGCAGCGGGCATCTGGTATAGCATCCGCCGTAAAAAACCAATGTTAAACCTGGCGCTTTTGTGTGTTGCCTTCATTTATTTCGGCTATAGCTCGTTTGTTTATATTCCCATCAGGGCCACGGCCAATACTGATCTGAATAATTCGCATCCTGATAATGCTTTTACCTTGTACAGCTACCTTAACAGAATTCAGTATGGTGAAACCCCGCTGTTATCAGGGCCATATTTTGATGCCAAAATTGTTGATCAAAAAGATGGCAATACCATTTATCAAAGAGGAAAAACAAAGTACGAAAGCGCCGGTAAAAAGTCTGATTATGTATATGACCATACCACCTTTTTACCACGTATGTGGAGCACAGAATCAGACCCGTATTATGCACAGAACGCACAGTTTTATAAACAATGGCTGCAACTGGCCGACGGACAAGCGCCTACATTTGCCGACAACCTGAAATGGATGTTCAGCTGGCAGATGTACCAGATGTATGCCCGCTACTTTTTGTGGAACTTTGTTGGTCGCTATAATCAAATGAACGGACAGTTTAGCTCAGAGGATGTTAACGGCAACTGGACAAGCGGCATTTTCGACGGCTCCAAACATCTGCCAAAATCAATAACGCAGGGAACTGATTACGCGCCTTTATATGCTTTGCCATTTATATTGGGCTTACTGGGCGCGGCCTATCATTTTAAACGCAAAAAACGCGATGCGCTGGTAATTGGTCTGCTTTTCTTTTTCACCGGGATAGCTATTGTGCTGTATGTGAACCAAAATTCCATCCAGCCCCGCGAACGGGATTACTCTTACGTTGGATCATTTTATGCGTTTGCCATATGGATAGGCCTGGGCGTAATTGCCCTTGCCGAAATTGCCCGCACAAAGCTGAATGCAAGGGTTGCCGCAATAGGTTCATTCGCTATATGTATGCTGGCTGTACCTGTATTACTGGCGTTTAAAGAGTGGAAGGGGCATGACCGGTCGACCAAAACCATTCCGCATGATATGGCTTACAATTATTTAATATCGTGCCCTAAAAATGCCATCCTGTTTACCAATGGCGATAATGATACTTACTCGCTATGGTATGACCAGGAAGTTGAAGGCATCAGGCCCGATGTGCGGATTGTTTGTATGAGCCTGTTTAGCGGCGATTGGTATATTCATCAAATGCAGAAGAAAATGAATCAATCAGCTCCTTTGCCGGTTACCCTTTCTTTTGATAAGTATAAGGCAGGCACACGCGATGTGATCTATTTTAATGATGCCAAGATCCCCGGATCAGTTGAGGTGAAGGATATTTTTGATTTTATAACATCCGATGATAGCCGCACCAAAGTGACTTATCAAAGCGGCGATGAGCTGAATTACCTGCCTACCAAAAACTTTAAACTAACCATTAACCCTGGTGAGATAGTAAAAAATGGCGTAGTTACTCCCGAACAAAAGGATCAGCTGGCTAATGTTATGGAATGGAAATACAACTCAAATTATGTAACTAAAGATAACCTGGCCATGATTGATATACTGGCCCACAACAAATGGGAGCGGCCTGTTTGCTTTACCACAACTATAGGCTCCGAAAGTATGTTTGGCCTGCAGCCTTACCTGTACAAGGAAGGTTTTGTTTATCATTTGATCCCTTTTAAACAAG
>JAQBOS010000261.1 GCA_028287925.1 Mucilaginibacter sp.
AAACGTGCTTTAAAGCTAAATGTTGGGGGTGCTTTCCATTCACCGCTAATGAAACTGGCGCGTGTTGAATTAGAAGAGGCCATTTTAAAAACAGAATTTAAAAAACCCATTTGCCCGGTATATCAAAATATTGATGCCAAGCCGTATACCGATCCGGCTTTGATAAAACATAATTTAATTGCCCAGCTTACAGGCCCGGTTCGCTGGACACAAACCGTTAAACACATGATGGAAGACGGTGCAACATCATTTACCGAAGTTGGGCCAGGCAGCGTATTGCAGGGCCTGGTTAAAAAGGTCGACCGGCACATGCCAACTGAGAGCGCAATTATACAGTAGCTCTGTTTAGTCTTTAGTCCTAAGTCATAGGTTTAACTTCAAACTAAAGACTAAAGACTTAGGACTAAAGACTGAAATTGGTTACATTTGAAATCAATTGAACATTCCATTGGCTCCATCAGGGAAAATACGGTTAATGCTGGCTATATTATGCGCCAGCTTGTTTTTTACGGCAGTAATTGTCCGTAAAACATACACCACTGTAAACAACCTCGATCAAACTGCTAAAGTACTTGAAAACAACCTGCAAAAAAAAGAAGGTTATATTATTGACCTTATCAATAACAAAAGCACCTTTAATAAATTAAAAACCCTTCAAAATAACCCCTATTACGCCGTAGACCTGATCAAAGAGTTTACTACTGAAAAAAATATCTGGTTTGTAACATTAACCAATAACCAGCTAAGTTTTTGGAGTGGTATAAAAGTGATACCTGAACACCCGGGCTCCATAAAAGAGGGGTACTCGTTCCATAAAGAACCAAACGGATATTACGAGGTCATAAAAAAAAGTGAAGGCAATTTTACTGCGATCTTTTTTATCCCTGTAAAAATAAATTACACCTTTCAAAACGAATATCTTCAAAACACTTTTGCGTCTGATTTAAGTAAGGATAATAATATTGAAATAGCCGATTTTACCGATAAAAGTGTTTATGAAGTGCGCAGCACCAACGGTACTTACCTGTTTGCGGTTAAAATAAAACAAGGCGAGGTTAGTCATTCATTTTTTTATTATGAGATAACTATATGGCTGTTAACCCTGTTATGTTTTTGCATACTGGTTAACAATGTATGTAACTACATAGCATCAAAGGGGTATCTAATCCTCTCGTTATTTGTATTAGCCTGCTTTATTGTTGCCGTGCGATGGATAAACTTATATTTTAACTGGCCCGAATTTACTTATCGCCTTGATATTTTTGACCCGGCATTGTATGCATCGAGCTTTGCCTACCGTTCGCTCGGCGACTTGTGCATTAACATATTATTTATCTGCTGGTTTGTATGTTTTTTATATTCCCGGCGTCGCCAGTTGGTCAAAAGCAGCCCTAATAAAGCAGTCGGTTACCTGATTTTAGTAGGCGGTACATTAATACTGATATCCGTATCAACGCTGTTGCTAAATATCTTTTATGGGCTGATAATGAATTCTAAGATAAGCTTTGATGTAACCAATGTGCTTAATCTTTCTTTTTTTAGTGTGCTGGGCGTAATAATGCTGTGTTTCAGCTTCCTGATATTTTACCTTTTAAATGAAGTTTTTTTAACAATATCTGCTAAACTTCCTGTTTCAAATTTAAACAAGGCTTTAATACTGGGTGCGGGTGTTGTTTTAGCAAGCATTGTTGTGGCTTACTACCAGGACTTTACCCTGTTTTATTTTTTATGGGCTATACTGGTATTTACCAGGGCCTATTCATACAGGTTTAATAGCGGCAAACTAAATGCTATTTCGCTATCCTTCATGATTTTAATTTGTGCGCTTATCTCGGCTATAAAGCTCAATCATTTCGAGTCGGTTAAAGAAAAGGAGACCCGTAAGGCATTCATTCAGAAATTAGAAGTGCCTAATGATGCAAATGCCGATGTGATATTTAAAAAAGTTGAACGGCAAATAATTGCCGACGCCTCCATAACACAATATTTTACCGATAGTGTACACAATACCAATTATGTAAAAACGCGGTTGCAGAAATTATACTTTAACGGATATTTGTCAAAATACGATTTTAACGTACATGAATTTGACAACAGTAACAACCCTCTTTCGGCAGATAAAAGCTATTCATTGAGCGTATTTAAAGACCTTGTGCTTTATAGCTCATTTAAGGTTTCCGACTATTTTTACAGGGTAAATGAATCATTTGGTTATCAAAACTATTTTGCGATTCTGCCAATCGCCAAAAATGGCAAAAGCCTCGGTACTATAGTTATCGAACTAAAATCAAAACCGCTGCAAACATTTGCGTCATTTCCCGATTTGCTGATAGACGGGCAGATAAACCGCGAGGATGAGTTTAGAAACTATTCATATGCTTTTTATATAGATGATAAATTAGTAACGCAAAGCGGTACCTATATATACGACCTGGAAAACACAGACTTGCAGGGAGCGGTAAAACAGTACAGATCAATAACAACCAGGGGCAATAATCCGCAAGGGTATTTACATTTTACAAACTACGACCATTTAATTTATAAACCCAGCGAGCGT
>JAQBOS010000270.1 GCA_028287925.1 Mucilaginibacter sp.
TATTATGTCGTACACCCGCCACACACAAAGCGGCGAAAAAAGCCTGCGGTTATCAACCCTGGAGATCGGCAACAGGTATCTTAACCAGTTTAAAGTAAATGTTTTAGCCGGTGAAAGGATTACTCCAAATACAAATTTTGCCAAAAGCCCGATGATGCTGAACGAAGCTGCCGTTGTATCCCTTGGTTTTAAAAATGCAAAGGATGCGGTGGGCAAATTAGTTGAAACAAAAAATGGCCATGGCCGGGTGTTTGAAAATGAGGTTGTAGGTGTGATCCAAAACTTCCATCAAACCTCGCTGAAAGATGATTATACCCCACTGGTGATCCGTGCGATAGATCCATCAAGCGTAACCCATTACGAAGTAAAGTTTAACAGCGGGAATATGCCGCAAACCATTGCACAGATAGAAAAAGCCTATAAAAATGTGTTCCCCGAGGCTGCATTTCAATACTTCTTTCTGGATGAGTTTTTTGATCAGCAATATAAGGTTGAGCAGCATTTTGGCCAGGTGTTCGGCCTGTTTTCGGGCTTTGCAATTTTTGTGGCTTGTTTGGGGCTATTCGGTTTAACGCTGATCACCATAACACAACGCATAAAAGAAATAGGCATCCGCAAGGTATTGGGTGCGTCGGTATCAAACATCCTACTGCTCATATCAAAAGACTTTATAGGCTTAATATTAATTGCTAACGCGATAGCCTTGCCGCTGGCTTACTTGGGCTGCTATAAATGGCTGCAGAACTATAAGTTCCGCATTGATTTTAGCGCATGGTTTTTTATAACGCCAATGGTTATGGTGTTTTTAATTGCCATATTAACGGTAAGCTATCAAAGTATTAAGGCCGCGCTGGTAAACCCAGTGAAGAGTTTGCGTTCTGAGTGATTAGAGGTTAGAGACCAGAGATTAGTTAAAAATTGACTTCGGCTATGAACCATGAACTAAAAAGTAAGTAGACAGTTGTGAGTAAGCAGCTGGTAGTGGAAATAATTCCGGCAATGAACCATGAACTATCAACCATGAACCCGTATGTACCAATGAACAATTGAACTAATAAACTAACCATGATAAAGAACTTTTTCAAGATCGGTTGGCGGAACATTATCCGCCATAAAACCCATACCACTATAAATGTGGTTGGGCTTGCTTTGGGCATGACCTGCTGCCTGTTTATTTACTTATGGGTGCAGGATGAACAGCATGTTGACAATTTCCATGCTAATGGCAACAATCTGTACACTGTTTACAAAACGGTTGCCGCAAACGGCCAGGTAAGCAGTAGTTATGAAACACCATCACAGTATATTAAAAATAACACCCAAACGGATTTTGTGCTGGAAGATCTTAAAACTGCCATTCCCGAAGTAAAGAACATGGCCTTTTACATGACCGGTTATCAGCTTCCATGGGGACATTTGGAAACGTTGCAGGCAGGCGAAAAGAAAATGAAGCTTGAAGGGTCGCGTGCCGGTGAAGATTTCTTTAAAATGTTTAGCTACAAACTGGCTGCAGGTAATCCGCAATCAATTTTAAAAGATTTGAACGGGATAGCTATATCCCGCAAACTTGCCGAATCTTTTTTTGGGAGCCCGGAAAAAGCCATGGGTCAAAGCCTGCGCTTTGAAAATAAGCTAAACTTTTTAGTGACCGGCGTTTTCGAAAACCTGCCTGCAAAAAGCTCATTACAATTTGATTTTCTTTTAAACTGGGAAGCACAAAAAAAGCTGCTTGATTTTGCATCAACAGATATTAAGACCTACATCCAGCTTTCAAAAACTGCTGATGTTGCGAAAACAGAGGCTAAGATCAACAGCTACCTGCAAACACGAATGGCCAAAGTACCTGGGGTAAGAACACAAATCGGCCTGCAACGCTTCGGCGACCAATATCTTCACAATATTTTTGCGAATGGCAAACCCCAAGGTGGCCGGATTGAATATGTAAAGATCTTTAACGAGGTAGCTATTTTTATACTGATAATTGCCTGCATCAACTTCATGAACCTGGCAACCGCGCGCTCGGTAAAGCGCGCAAAAGAAGTTGGTGTACGCAAGGTAGCAGGTTCAACGCGGGGTAACCTTATTGCACAATTTTTTGGTGAATCATTGCTGTTTTCTTCTTTGGCAATGTTGTTATCCGTGTTGTTGTTGTATGCACTTTTACCTGCATTTAATAATTTCACGGGTAAACAGTTTGACTTTCCTGCAAGCCAGGTATCTTTTTGGGCTTCATTAACCGGGCTAATGGTAATTACCGGGCTTATTGCGGGCAGCTACCCTGCGCTTTACCTTTCATCGTTAAAACCAGTTAGCGTTTTAAAAGGCGTTTTGCGTTTTACACGGGGAGCCATTTGGTTTCGCAAAGGGCTAACCGTTTTCCAATTTGTGCTTTCCATCATATTGTTGATTGCCACCATTGTTATTACCCGTCAAACAAACTATGTTCAAAATGCACACCTGGGCTATGATCGTGAAAACCTGATGTATGTTCGCGTTGAAGGCAACCTGGCCGATAAAAACAAGTATTTTTTATTTAAGGAGCAGGCGTTAAAAATGCCGGGGATTGCTATGGTCGACCGCAGCTCGGAAGCGCCGCATGCAATGGATTTTGTGGTTAACTGGGATGCGATAAAGTGGCAGGGTAAGGAAAAAAACGCAGTAGTAAGCATTAAACCAGCTTCTGTTGGGTTTGATTTTGTTAAAGTGATGGGACTTAAGATTGTACAGGGCCGCGATTTTTCGCCAGCTTTTCCAACTGATTCAACCGATGCATTTTTGGTAAATGAGGAAGCCGTAAAACAAATGGGCATGAAAAATCCTATCGGTCAATGGGTATCCGCCTGGGCAAAAAAAGGGCATATTATTGGTGTTCTAAAGGATTATCATACCCAATCGCTCCATGAAACTATTTTACCGGTTATGATAGATATTAAGGAAGATCAGAATTTTGGCGTTTTCCTGATCCGCACAAAACCCGGACAAACCAAACAGGCGCTCGAAAGCCTTGCGGCACTCTATAAAGACGTGAATCCAGACTATCCCTTCTCGTACCAGTTTGTTGACGAAGAATATAAAAAACTTTATAGCAGTGAACTGATCATTTCGCAGTTGTCAATCATATTTGCAACAGTGGCCATTATTATTTCCTGCCTGGGCTTACTTGGGTTAGTGATATTCTCAGCCGAGCAGCGGATCAAAGAGTTAGGGGTTCGCAAAGTATTAGGCGCATCCGTAAACCAATTGGTGGCCCTTTTTGCACAGGACTTTTTAAAACTGATTTTAATTGCTTTTTTAATTGCATCACCACTTGCCTGGTTTGCTATGAATAAATGGATGCAAAGCTTTGCCTATAAAACAGAAATTTCGTGGTGGATCTTTGCATTATCCGGTTCGATATCGTTAATAATTGCTTTTGTAATTATGAGCTATGAAGCATTTAAAGCGGCACTTACAAACCCGGTAAAGAGTCTTAGAAGTGAGTAGTGGTAGTTGGCAGTAAAAAAACACCAATAACCAATGCCCAACCAAAAAGAGCTTAGGTCTGCAATGTGAGATCTGGGATTTAGTTGAATGCGTTCCGGGGTGAGATCCGGAACGCATTTTTTATATATTTGACTAATAAAAACTAATCTCTAACCTCCAGCCTCTAATCTCTACCACCATGTGGATCTGCCCTTTATGCTCACAGGAATTTATAAATACCAACCAGGTGCATTCATGCAGGGATAAGGAGCTTGCTGATTTTCTGAACGGAAAATCACAGCACACCATTGATCTTTTTGATCACCTGGTAAGCGAGTATAAACAAATTGGCGATGTGCGGCTGCATCCTGCAAAATCAATGATCAGCTTTGCCGCGCGTAAAAGATTTGCTTATATTATCCAGCTTGGTAAAAACTTTGTTGATGTAGTATTTCCCTTTAAACAGGCCTATGAGGACAACTTATGCTTTAACAAAATAAAGCCGGTACCCGGGAGCGACGATTATAACCACCATTTCCGCATGTATTTTAAGGATGATATCAATGATGAAGTAAGAATGTATATGAAGATGGCTTATGAAACAGGCTGTTGATAATCTTATTTTTTAAACCCTGTGATATTTACGTTCTTCTGCATCGGATAGCCATAAGTAACGCTGTTTATTGCATTTAGCGCAGAAGTATATTTTAATGGGCAAAAAGAAAAGCACATTCCGCAAAAACCAGCCTTTCGGAATCGAATAGTGAAACATGGCTTTGCACTTGTGACAGATAAGGAGAGGCTTACTCATTGTATTATGTATACGATAATACTTTTCCTATAGTTGTCTAAACGGTTAAAAAATAAGACAGTCATAGCATTTTTTTCCATGACTGTCCTGACCCGGTAAATTCAAAAAGATCAGCCGTTGTATTTAGCTGTCCATTTAGCTTTAATTGATGCCCTTGCATTTATAAATTCAACATCAGTACCTTCGGCAATGGCGTCTAATGGAAAACGTAACGGGCGTGTTCCGTCTTGCATGTTAACAAGCTTTAACACCCCATCGGCAATGGTTTGGGGATTCATGTCAAACTGTGCCATTTTTCCAAACATTGCACCACCCATAGCATTAAATTTTTGCGCTGCAGCATCGCCATATTCAGCAACAATTTCAGCTTTGTCTGCATTTAACCCGGGTTTGGTGCCATTGTTCATTTCTGTAGGATATACTCCCGGCTGAATACTTACATTTTCGATATTATAGTCGCGCAACTCATCCTGCATTCCTTCTGTAATACTTTCTACTCCAAATTTTGAAGCTAAATAAGGGATCATAAAAGGTAATGTATGTCCGCTGGCGCCGCTGGTGATATTAATGATAAGGCCACTTTTGTTTTTGCGCATAGATGGCAATACAGCCTGGTAGGTGCGTAGTACCCCATAAAAATTCACCTCGAACATTTGCTTAACCTGGTTAATAGTGTAAGCCTCTAATAACCCAAAGCCTGTTACGGCGGCGTTATTAACCAAAACATCTATCTGGCCAAATTCTGCCAGTGTTTGGCTGATGGCATTATTTACCGAACTATCGCTTGTTATATCTATTTCAGCAACAGTTATATCAGGCAGTGCAGCAAGTTCTTTTGCAACCGCTTCATTTTTTCCGTTTGTGCCACGCATCCCGGCAATTACTTTATGCCCGGCATTGGCCAGCGTGATGGCCATTAGTTTACCGAAGCCTGTGCTGGTGCCGGTAATGAAAATTATTTTGCTCATTTTATTAATCTTTTATTGTTAATTGAATGAAACAAAATTGCATAGAACAAGCCCCAACATCCATTGACCTTTGATATGAAAAAACTTGATCTAGATCAATGGAAATTATTTTTTTATTGTCAATTTTCTCACCCTGCTCAAGGTTTCCGGAGAGATGCCCAGGTAGGATGCGATCATATGCTGAGGGATGCGGTTAGCTATTTGCGGCGATGTTTTGATAAAGTCAAGGTATTTTTCTTCTGCTGTTTGGCTGATGAACGAATGTACCCGGTTTTGCGAGGCAACGAAACTTCTGTCGAGCAGACTGATCGTAAAATCTTTAAATGCAGGAATTTTGCTCTTCAGCAATTCAAAATGCTCAATACTATAAAGTAAAATAACAGAATCCTCAATAGCGTCGATATTTGATTTTGCGGGCATGCCGGATAGCAGGCTTTCCCGGTCGCCGGTCCAATAGTTCTCTATAGAGAAATAAACAATATGCTCAACGCCTTTATCATCCACATGATACTTTCGTAAGCATCCCTTGCAAACAAAGGCGTTTAAACGCCACACATCCCCTTCCTGTAAAAGATACTGATGCTTACGCAGTTTTTTTATCATTCCATACTGCTCAAACATTGCCCATTCCTCGTCGGTTATGGCTATTTTATCAGTAAGGTATTTTTTGAAGACCTGGATCATAATAATAGTGCTAATGTAAACACGATTTTTATGATTTTAAATGATTATCAGGATTGATTAGCTAAGTTTAATTCCTTAACTAATTCAAACATTATACGCTTTCAGCAAATCCTCAACCAGGATCCCGTTTATCGTCATCCCGGTTAAATTACAATCGGTAATACTTACATTACTAAGGTTGCAATCAGTAATACTTACGTTACTCAGGTTACAATCGGTAATGGTGCTGCTGTTAAGGTCGCAGTTTTCAAACTTCAATGGCCTTTGCTTAATAGCAGGATCATAATTGGGATGCCCCTTGGGTGGCATGCCTATATTATGGATATAGGCGCCACCAAGCTGTGCGCCTTCAATCTCAAGGTCGCTTAAATTGGCATCTGATATTTTTACGCCTGTTGCGCATACGTCGTGGATCTTTGCATTATTCATACAAAACTCCCTGAATTTTGAGTCATCCAGGTTTGACCATTTTACATCAAGTATTTTTCGGGCTTCTACAATTTCCAGGTGCTCCTTATGTGGTTCAGTTTGTGGCGAATGATTTTCCATAAATTTTGGTTTTATCAAAAATAACAACAAAAACCGCACATGTCAAAGTGATAAAATGTCATTATAAAGTGCTTTTGTGCCATATGTTGTTCATTTTAAACCAATAATTTTTTAATAACAGGCCATACATTATCAGCAATAACTTTATAGCCTTCGGCATTAGGATGCAAGCGGTCGGGCAGGTTTAGGTGTGGCTTCGCTGCCACGCCGTCCAAAAAGAAAGGCACCAAGCTCAATTGATTGGCACTTGCCAGGGTTCGATAAACCTCCCTGAATGAGGCTGCTACCGGGCTATGAATAAAGGCCGGGATCTCCATTCCCATTACTGCAATTTTAACCTGCGGATATTTAGCCTTAACCTTATCGGTTATTGCCTGTAAGTTTTTTAAGGTTATTGCCGTGTTATCCCACGGATAATATCATTAATGCCCAGCTCAAGCACAAAAACGCTTACGGGCTGGCTCAGCCAATAATCAATTCTGCGGAGACCACCTGCAGATGTATCGCCGCTCAGGCCTGCGTTTATAATTTTATAATCCAGCTTTTCCGCATCAATTTTTTGCCCGATGAGTGCCGGGAATGATTCTGTTGCAGCATTGCGTAAGCCATAGCCGGTAGTAAGGCTATCGCCGAAAAATAAAATATTCTGCATAAGCATTTAACCGTGTTTTGGTGGTTATGTTCTAATATGAATATTTATTTTCAAAAACACTTGACTCTTACCTTACGTCATAGCATAGCTTTGTGTTAAGGTATTGATAAAAGTAAAAATGAAGGATAATTATTCTGTAAAACAATTGGCAAAGCTGGCGGGGTAAGTGTGCGCACATTGCACCTTTATGATCAGCTTGGTTTATTGAAACCATCCGTACGCACCGAAAGCCGGTATCGGCGGTACGGTGAAGCTGAATTATTGCGGCTGCAGCAAATACTTTTTTATAAGGTACTTGATTTTCCCTTAAAAGAGATTGGCCTTATCCTTGACGATCCTGATTTTGACCTGATCAAAGCACTTGAAGGACATAAAGAATTGCTCACCATTAAAAGGGATCATCTTACAACTTTGCTCAATACCATCGATAACACTGTTAATCATTTAAAAAACAAAACCATGAGCAATTACGAAGAACTATATGAAGGAATGCCAAAAGAGCAGGCTGAAGCCTATCGCAATGAAGCTATTGATAAATGGGGCGAAGATGTTGTTGTGAGATCAGAAAAAGCATTGCTTGAAATGCCTAAGCTTGATATAGAGCAATTGAAAACTGATCAAAAAGATATTACCCAAAAACTAATATCCCTTGTTAATGAAAACCCCGAAAGTGAAGCTGTACAGGAACAGATAGCCCGGCATTATGCTAACATCCGTAGCTTTTGGGGTGTAACTGATCCTACCGACCTAAAAATTGAAACTTATAAAGGTTTAGCTGATCTGTATGTTGCCGATGAGCGGTACACAACTGTTGAAGGTAAAACCAACCCTGCGTTTGCTGCTTTCATGCATAAAGCAATGATGTATTTTGCGGATAGTAAATTGAAATGATCCTGTCTTCCTCCCCGTGTTTCTCCGTGCTTCCCTTTGTGACCTTTGCGGTAAATTAAAGCGCAGAGTTCGCAGAGAATGCACAGAGAGCACTGAGATTAGCTTGTTTTAACATGCCTCTTCAAAACATCAAACAACTTTTCTATATCCTGAGATGTTGTATATAAATGGGGCGCAACGCGAATGCTCTCCCCTCTGAAACCCACAAAAATATTTTCATTTTTCAAATCAGCCTTTAACGCATCGCTTACGCCACCCGGCAGATCAAGGCCGATCATATGATCAACTCTTTCGGCAGAGTTTGGAAAACCCAGCCCAAGCAGGCTTGCTTGTTGCTCTATTTGCCGCGTTATGATTTTTAATTGCAATTGGATATTAACCACACCCCAGCCTAACACTTGTGTAAGCGCCGCAATGGCCATTGGTACGTTTATAAAGCCGGGGAATTCCCCCATATCAAAACGCCTTGCTCCCGGTCTGTAATCATCGCGGTAGTTAACCAGCCCGGCAAAGTTTTCACTGCCGTTTTTGGTAAGCCATGAGTATTCAATGGGTTTGCCTGCCGTACACCATTTTGGCGCGGCATATAAATACCCCAATCCATAAGGCCCCAACAACCATTTATACCCTACCGATACCAAAAAATCCGGCTGGATAGCAGCTACATCAATTGGATATGCCCCCATTGCCTGGCTCGCATCTATCACCAAAGCAGCACCAACTGACCGGGCCTTTTTGCCTACCTTAACAAGATCAACAAGCGCACCGTTTGTCCAATGGCAGTTTGATATGGCAACTATAGCTGTTTTTTCATTAATGGCATTAAGTATGGCCTCTGTCCAGGTTGATCCTTCCTTTTTTACTGTTAAAATTTCAGCGCCCTTAGCTTTTGCCAGCTCGGCCCATGAGTAATAATTGGATGGATATTCTTTATCCATTACCAGTATTTGCTGCCCTTTTGCAACAGGTACGTTAGCTGCGGCAATGCTGATGCCATAGCTAACTGATGGAATAATTGCCATACTATCCGTTTCAGCATTAATTACCCGGGCAGCGAGTGCGCGTAATTTTTCAGGATCAGCAAACCAGTCTGCCGACTGAATCTCCCATGGATGAACCTTCTTTTGCAGCGCTTGCATACCAGCTTCTGTAACTGATCTTAATTGCGGAGAAAGGCTTGCACAGTTTAAATAAATTACACCTTGGGGGATATCAAATAATTCAGCTATTCTGTTTTCCATTTGCAGCGAGGTATTGATGATGCGGTAAAGTTAGCCGGTTTATAACCTTAAAAGGTTGACAAATGTCAATTATTGCCAATATTTCGCTGTTAAAACCATGACATATTCTGCTGCATACTGTTATCTTTATCCCTTATATGATCCCCTATAAACTATACCCACAATTGCTTGTACTGTTATTGGTATTTATTTTGCAAAGTTGTTCCAATAATTTACCCGGTGTGTGGAAAAACAATAAGATAGATGCCGGTAAAAGATCTGATTTTCATGAACTTACTGACGAAGCCCTTGGTTATCTGAAAGCTAACGGCTTTAAACGTTTAAAATTGATGATGTCGAAGGACTTGAATCACAACAGTTATACGGAACGAGTGGTTGAGCACATAAGTAATCACCTTAATGATAGCAAATACAGCTTATCCGATGAATATTATATAGTCAATAAATACCGGGATGCCGACACTATAAAATCCGCAGGCAGCCCTGTAAACGATTATGGATTTTTTTACCAAAACCCCGAAAAAGAAATGTACATCGCATTTTTTTTGCCGAAAAGCGCTGAAAATAAATATATGATCAGCCTGATTTTTTCCAAATTTGATTATGGCTGGAAAATAAGCGAATTGGACGTTGAGCCTTATACTATTAACGGAAGAACCGGCCCGGAGCTCTTTAAAATGGCCAAAGAAGCTTATAGTAAAAACTACCTGATTGACGCGGTAAACCTGGGAGCTTTAGCAAGCACCTGTATGAAACCTGTTGATATATTGCAATACCCGGATGAAGGCGATCTTCATACTTTTTATGGGCAAATTGTAAACGAGGCAAACGACAAATATAAATTTCCCTTTACGCTTACCGATGTACCTTCAAAACCCCGGATAATAAGGATCTTTAATCAAACTGATGATAAAGGAAGTTTCCCAATGATCCAGTATTTAACTGCCATTAATTTAAAAGATACCACTGCCATTAAAAATGAAAATACGCAGATCAGGAAAGTGATAGGCAAGGTAATGCCCGGACTGGATAAGGATAAAAAATATGTGTGTTATGCTGCATTTAATGAAAAGCCATCGAGCTTAAAAGAGGTTGATCGTTTTGAGATGACTGATAAACTTCAATAAATATTGCCGGTTGGCTATTTTGAAGCCTCATTTTTTAACGCAATGGAAGGGTTCCTTACTGATTAATATAGCACTTATTCCTTACACCTCTTCTCTAACAGCCCCAAATAAGCAATACTTTTAGCAGAAAATACCGGCAGATGAGCAGCATCTTTTACAGCAGCCTTATTATACAGGTAGAAAAACACAAACGGGCTATCCGATCTATCAATCATTTGCTGCTTGAGGCCATTTTTTACAATGATCTGCGCCATATAAAAGCCCGGCATATGGCCTGTTGTTCTTTTCAAAAGGTTTCTGTAGTATCTTTCAGTTTGAATATTATCCTTGTTTAAAGCCAGCACCATTATGCACGAGTCTAAACTTTTTATGGTGGCGGGCGCTGGGTCAATCAGCCATTCTTTAAGATCCTCCGGCTTTTCCCAGGTTTTATCAATCATATCAGCAATACCTTCATTTGGAATATTGTGAATTGCCCAGAGCAAGCCTGCATCTTTTGCATCCTGATTTTTACTAATGTCTGTTTCTTCCCTTAAGCGATGATGAAGCTCGTGCGCTTCCAAAGTACCTGTTTTTGTTTTTGAATTATCAATAACCGAAAGCAGGCTAAAAAACAGGCCATTGGGGTATGAGATCGCGTCGTTCGACAAACAATTGTAATACAGCTTAACATCCTTTACCCTATGTTGAGATTTTTTTGGCAGGTACTCATAAACATATTGATAGGCCTGGTTAAAGTAATCCGGTTTTTCAGTGATATTTGCAAGGTATGCTTTAAGTTGCCCCTCTTCGTCTTTATAGCGTTTTGCCAAAATGCAATACCAATCTTTTGCCTTCAGCCTGGCTTGCAGCAGGGAATCATTTGCCGGCATATAAGCTATCTCGATCGCTTTACGGTATCGCACCAACCTAACCGAATCAAACTCAGATGAAGCATAGGTTTTATTACCTTCAATATTTATAAAGCGTTCCCATTGTGCATCGGTAATTGGTTTGTTGTGCTTTAACGAATCGGCAAGCTCCCAGTATTTGGTAACAGCTTCAGTGTTGATGGTTTGGGCATGGGCAGATTGATTGATTGTGAATATGGCTGCAATAGTAAAGCAGAATAATTTATATGTAGTTTTCATTGTCTTTTATTTTTGGTTGGTTAATTATTTCCCGTCGTCATGGCGAATTTATTTCGGCACCCCACAGGACAAGTCGTCGACATGCTGGTCACTTAGCTTATGGGGCCCTGAAACAAGTTCAGGATGACATGTTATATTAAATATTCGATGGAGCATCACCCTGAGCCCCGTCGAAGGGCGACGTGTGCAGAGGGCCTATCCGCATGCTAAACATGGTGCTGAGGCCTTTGCCCGCGTCGTGGTTCGACAAGCTGCCAATGACACATTATGCAATTTGCTGATTATAAGATATTTGTAAAATGTCATTTTCAATGCGATTGTTTGCGCGCAAAAATAGATTACTCACCATGACAGGCCCCTATGTTATTTCCCCTTTAACCATTTTAGCCCTGCAATAACTTTCTTATCCTTTTTCAAGTCCTCAAAATCATCCCCGCCAATAATCTCCTGATCTGGCTGTACATTATCAAGGTAAACATGGCCATTCCGGTCTGCCTCTACGGAGGTTGCCAGGAAAAAACCAATCTCGTTGGTAAACTGAAATGAGTTGTTGGAAGTGGTATACCCGCCGGAATTCTCGCCAATAAACCAGGTGTTTTTCCGGCTTTTAAATGATATTGCCGTTGCCTCGCCCGAGCTGCGGGTGTAGGGGCCTATCAGCACAACTACCTTTAAATTATATATGCTTTTAGCAGGCTGCTTTGGGATATAAGCCGTATCTATCCCGTCATAAACCATATTATTCTTTATGCCCCATGCCTCTTCTGAATTGGTTACCGGAAAAACAAAGGCACCCAGTTTGCCCGGTTCAAACAAAGTTATCAGACCGCCAATCATGGCCCACATATCACCGCCCGGGTTTAAGCGCAGATCAATGATCAAACCCTTTAACTTTTGCGGTTCCAGCTTAATTAAGGAATCCTGAATTTGCCGGGCAATTTTATTAACATCGCCTTGATGGGTAGGGTTATTATCAGGCACCAGCAAGTATCCATAACCTTTTTCAAGCATCTGCGGCATTAGTGTGTATTTCGTTTTTATTTTCTTTAATAATACCTGGTGGGTTGCTGGGTCAATAGACTTGTCGTTCCCCCTCCAGCCATATGATTTATTACCATAGGTTATAAACCCATGATGATCACCTAATAATTTATATAGCAGCTTAACAGATGGGATAACGTCCTTTACGGTTATTGCATTTGTGGCGGTTAGCCTCACACTGTCCTCCACTTTTTTCCAATCAACTTTATTGCGGTAAAGGGAGTTGTGTTTGGTAAAGCTAAGCACAGTATCCAGCAGCAGATGAGCACTATCATTTTTCAGGTTGATGTTTTGAGCTGTAGAAGCACAAGGGTTTAAGGCGATTGCCAGTATTAAAATGCAGATCAGTTTACTTAATGTTTTCATCTCGTTATGTTTTTATGATGATGCAAAGATGTCCGGGATCGGCAACCTGTTCTATTTTATGATCCCAACCCTGTTAATTATTATCCCAACCCGCAGTTATGCGCAAAAAGCATATTTTTAAAGCGTTGATATAACAAAACGGCCAGTTGGGATAAAATAGCTGTATTTTAAGCACAGTCCTTATACATTTGAAGTATGAAAAAAAGCCAATTATATATTTATTATCTGCTGGGCTGGGCACTGTATGTGCTGTATATCTGCGTTAATAATTGGGTTGATGAATTGGGCCCGCAACCCTATGTATGGTCAAACATGACGGCAAGTTTTGTGGAGTTTACTTTTTGCTTTTTTGTTGTTTATCCAAAATTTTTAAAGCGTAAAACGATCCCGTTTTTAATAGCAGGGCTCCTTTTTGCCGATGCTGTATTTGTTGGCTCGCGCTGTTTAATTGAGGAGGTTATTTATGTGTGGCTGATCGGGCATGGTAATTATACTGCAGATACTACGGTATTGCAATATATAAGCGATAATTGGTGGCGGGCGCTGCAACCTATCCTGTTCAGTTTTTTAGCGTGGGCGCTTGTTGATACGTTTAAGAGGGAACGTGAAACCGAGCAGCTTCGCCGCGAAAAAACACAGGCCGAACTGTTGTTTCTTAAAACACAGATCAACCCGCACTTTTTATACAATACGCTTAATTATATTTACTCGCTGGCTTACCCGGTATCGGATAAACTGGCAGATGCTATTATCAAACTATCACAATTAATGCGCTATATGCTTACTGATAGCATTGACGGCATGCTGAACCTGCAAAAGGAAGTGGATTACCTGGAAAATTATATTGAGATTTACCGCCTCCGTTTTGAGGATAGCTTTTTTGTTGATTTTAGCATTGAAGGAGAAATTGGCAATAAAAACATTGCTTCTCTTATTTTAATTCCATTTGTTGAAAATGCATTTAAACATGGTGTTGTTAATGATGAGGCACGGCCGGTAAAAATTAAGATCAGCGTAATTAAAGATAGACTAACACTGACCGTAAGCAATAAGATCAACCGCAATCAAAAGGATAGTTCAAGTGGGATTGGTTTGGTTAATATCAAAAGGAGATTGGAGTTGATCTATCCCAACCGGCATGAATTGTTGATTGCTGATAATGGGGAGACTTATAAAACCACGCTAAATATTCAATTGGACAATGCTGAAAGCCGAAAGCAAAAAGCTTAAAGCTAATGTCAAGTCAACAGTCGATTTTTGTCCTTTTTTACTTGGGACTTAAGATTTTCGACCTCAGGCTAACTATCAATTTATGATTGATATGGTGCTAGTTAAATACTACATTTATTTTACCTTTAAAATATGATCCGCTGCCTTGCTGTTGACGACGAAGCTTACGCTACCAAAATTATTGCCGATTACATCAGCAAGGTACCCTATCTTGAATTGGCCGGCACTACCACCAGCGCCATTGAGGCTTTAACCCGGGTGCAAAGTGGTGAAATTGATCTCATTTTCCTTGACATCCAAATGCCTGATTTAACCGGGA